>CAJLRT010000036.1 GCA_905209135.1 uncultured Eubacteriales bacterium | reverse complement strand
TCCCGACTCAAAGACAAGGGCATCGGCGAGGGCAAGACCCGCGCCGACCACGCCGACACCATGAACCAGCTCTTCTCCGCCTATGCGCGCGGCAAGGAGGCCAAGGAGCTGATGGTCGTTCTGGGCGAAGCCGCGCTGACCGATATCGACCGCATATACGCCCGGTTCTCGGACGCGTTCGAGGCGGAGTATGTGTCGCAGGGCTACGATAAGAACCGCGATATAGAGCAGACGCTGGAGATTGGCTGGAAGCTGTTGTCCATGCTTCCCCGCAGCGAGCTCAAGCGGATTAAGGATGCGTATATAGACAAGTATTACCAGCCGCAGCAGTAAGCGGCGTTCTTCCGCAGCCTGAGCGGCGGCGTTTTGCCGGGCCGCTCCGCGCCCGCAAAACCACGATGGTCCGGCGGCCGGGACGTTTGTTGATGCGCCCGGTTCCGGCGGCGCGTCGTACCGCGCGCGGGCGACATGGAACTCTTGGGAAAGGGTGATGAAATGGCTTCTACACAGGTAAACCCAACCCGTATGGAACTGACCCGTTTGAAAAAGAAGCTTGTTACCGCAATCCGCGGCCACAAGCTGCTCAAGGACAAACGGGATGAACTCATGCGCCAGTTTCTGGACATGGTGCGTGAAAACAAGGCGCTGCGCGAGCGCGTGGAGGCCGGTATTCTGGCCGCCAACAAGAACTTTGTACTCGCCCGCGCGGGCATGGACGACGAGACGACAAGCGTCGCCTTGATGGCGCCGAAGCAGGAGGTGCTTGTGGAGGCGGGGACGCGCAACGTGATGAGCGTCAACATCCCCGTGTTCGATTTTAAAACGCGCACGGCCTCTGAAACGGACATCTTCTCCTATGGCTTCGCCTTTACTTCCGCCGACCTGGACTACGCCGTGCAGTCGCTGGCCGACGTTCTGCCCGATATGCTGAAGCTGGCCGAAACGGAAAAGGCCTGCCAGCTCATGTCCGCCGAGATTGAAAAGACGCGCCGGCGCGTCAATGCCCTGGAGCATGTGATGATACCGGACCTGCAGGCGAGCATCCGCTACATTGTCATGAAGCTCGACGAGAACGAGCGCAGCACCCAGGTGCGCCTGATGAAGGTGAAGGACATGATGCTCAAACAGGCCGGATACGGCCGCAGAGAGACGGGGGCGCAGGCGTAATCCGTTTTTATGCGTAAAATGGGCGGGGCATTGCCCCGTGCAGAACCGGGCGGGTATTGCCGCCCGGTTTTTTTTGCGCGCGTTTACCCGGTGCAGCCGGGAAGCGCCGGCGGCATATACTGGGACAGCGCGCGGGGGCTGGGGCCGGAGGGCAGGGCCCGTCCGGCCCGGTCTCCTGTGTTCTGTCCGGCGTCCGGCAGGCGCGGCATGGCGTCCGGCAGGCGCGGTCGGGCGCGTGGAAAGGGAGCCGTCTCTATCGGAGACGGCTCCCTTTTTATGGACAAAATGTAATATATTTCACTAAAAATACAAATAGTAATAATAGAAAAGCATGGACGGGACACATGCAATGCGGACCGGGGCATGGCCTTGTATTGCGGGGAAGGGGGTATGGCGTGCGGCGCGGTTTAGGGGCCGGCCGGAAAAGCGGCGGAGAGCACGGCGGCGGCTGGAATACCGGGACGGCATGGCCGCCGCAGATGCGCCGACGCGCAGGCACGCGCGGCGCTGTGCCGCCCGCGGCGCGGGGATATATGGGCTGCCGGGTCAAAGGCGGTCGGGTGACTGCGCAGAGCGGCCCGAGGAGCGCGGCATGTGAAGTGCGGCATGTGAAGCGCGGCATGTGAAGCGCGGCTTGCGGAGTGCGGCCCAGGGAGCGCGGCATGCGGAGTGCAGCTTGCGGAGCGAGGCATGCGAAGTGTGGCATGCGAAGCGCGGCATGCGGAGCGCGGCTTGCGAAGTGCGGCCCATGGAGTACGGCTTGCAGAGCGCGCCAGCAGAGCACGGATGAGAACCGTTCTCCTGCCTGCGGCGTTACTCGAACGCCCGCTCCAGGATTTCGCGCACGCCGTCGGCCGTCATCTCCACCGGGTTGGTGGCGGTGCAGCGGTCCGCCAGCGCGTTTTCAACAATCGACGGCAGATGCTCCCGAAATTCCGCTTCGGAAACGCCGCAGGCGCGCAGCGTCGTTGGCATATTCATCTTCAGCATCAGCGCGTGAATGGCGTTGCAGAAATTCTTCAGCGTCTGGTAGTCGGAGGCCGCGCCCAGTTCCAGCATACGGGAAAGGGCGGTATATCTGTCGAATGCGAACTGGCTGTTTTTCGCATTGTAGGCGATTACATGCGGCAGCAGCACGGCGTTGCAGCGGCCGTGCGGGATGTGGAACACGCCGCCGACGGCGTGTGCGATGCCGTGGTTGATGCCGAGCGAGGTGTAGTCAAAAGCAAAGCCCGCCAGGTTGGACGCGGCGTGCATATGCGCGCGCGCCCTGGTATCGTCCGGGCTGTGGTAGGCGGTGAGCAGGTCGGAGAACACAAGCCGGACGGCCTTTTCCGCCAACGCCTCCGCATAGGTGCCGGACATGGGCGAAACATAGCTTTCCACCGCATGCGTCAGCACGTCCATGCCGGTGTCCGCCGTCGTCTGCGGCGGGACGGTTTTGACAAAGTCCACATCCAGAATGGCCTCCCGGGGCAGAATCTCCTCCGAGATGATCGTGTGCTTGACGTCCTGCTCATGGTCGGTAATCACGGCGAAGGAAGTGACTTCGCTGCCGGTTCCGCTCGTGGTCGGGACGGCGATAAAATAGATCATCCGCTCGCGTTTGGATACGTGCTTTTCCACATAGCCGATGGCCTTCGCCGCGTCGATGGCGGAGCCGCCGCCGAGGGCGATCAGGCAGTCCGCGCCGAAACGGCAGAGCTGTACCGCACCCTCTGCGACAAGGTCGGTGGGCGGGTCGGGCGTGACATGGGAGAAAACGGCGTGTTCACAGCCGGCGGGCAGCCTGCGGATCAGCGTGTCCGCCGCGCCGCTTTTGACCATGAACGGGTCTGTGACAATAAAATAGCGCTTGAATTTCAGTTGGGACAGGCGCGCCAGAGGGTCGTCCCCAAAATAAATGGCGGTGTGCGATTGAAATTTATGCATAGAGTTCCTTTCCGCCGTACCTGCGCGGTACGGATTGCTGTAAGACGATGATTCTTTATTATAGCACTTTTTTCAAAAAACGGCAATCCTGCCCGGCCGGTTCTTTTGCAGGCCGTTCTGCGGTCCTGCCGGCGGCAGCCCGCCTTTTCTGCGGGGCGCCCGGTCCGGCGCGCTTTGTGGAGTCGGCCCGCCGTGCGCCGCCGTCCGGGCCGCAGGCGGTAACTGTTCCGGCCTGGGGCATGCCGGCCGGCGGCGTACCGGACGGTCAGCCCATGCGCCCAAGACAAAACGGGAACGGATTTTATCCGTTCCCGTTTTGAAATGAGAATATTTCCTGTTTTCTTTGTCTGCCGCCGGCAGGAGTGCGCGCGGCGGGTAAAACCGTTTGAAAGCCTACACATAGTCCAGCACTTCGCTCAGCCGTTCGATCACCGTATACCCGGTCCCGTCGGGCGGGAGGTACTGGTGCCCGCCCGCGAAGAGCAGGCATTTGCAGCCGAGGATATCCGCCGCCTCCGCGTCGTGCAGCGAGTCCCCGATATAGAGCATTTCATGCGGCGGCGCGAGGTTTTCCGCGCGCAGGCTCCGTGCCAGCTCGGCCTTGGACTGGCCGTAAATATCGCTGATGCCCAGGATCTGATAAAAATAGCCGTACACGCCCAGCCGCCGCACCTGATTTTCCAGTTTTCCCTGTTCGGACACGGATAGGATGATCTGCCGAAGCCCGAGATACTGCAGGCAGTCGAGGGTGTAGAGCGCCTCTCTCTGCAGCCGGCACCGATCCTGCACGCCCGGGTCGTGGATGATGTCCATGTACTCGCAGGCCAGCTCCTCATAGGGCGTTTTGTCAAACTGGAAGCCCAGGTCGCGGTAATACTCCCGGATGGGGAAGCGGAACACCCGCTTGTACGCGTTGATATCGGGCAGGGGCGCAAGCCCGTGCCGCTGCAAAAGCAGGTTGATGCTCTCCAGGCAGAAGTCCAGGTCGTCGAACAGCGTGCCGTTCCAGTCCCATATCACATATTTCATAGATTCCCCGCTTTCCCGTCAGCGCGCCGGCCCCTGAAAGGCGACCGCCCTGCCGATAATCACGGCGTCCGCCTGCGCAGCGCCGTCCCTGACCGGTTCTGTTTTCATAATCGTGCGTCCGCCCGCCTTGTAAACGCGGCGCAGGCTGAAACTGCCGCCGACGTCCACGGCGGCGATTTCGCCGTCCTCCACGTCGTCCTGCCGCTGGACAAACACATAGTCGCCCGCCAGTATCCGCGCGCCGCTCATGCTGTCGTCCGCCACGCGGAAGCAGAAATCCGCCCGCGTCTGCGGCCCGGCTGCGAGCATTTCCGCGCCGCCCGCCCCGCCCGGTTCCGGCGTCGCGCCGGGCGCGGACAGAACCGGTATCCGTTCCTGCCTGATCTGTTCGCGCGGACGGTCATACCCCATAAGCCACAGGGGATTGACCCGCAGATAGTCCGCGAGCTGAAACAGCGTCGGAATCTTCGGGGCCATTTTGCCGTTGGCATAGCGGCTGATGGTGCTCGCCGTGAGGGAGACGGAGTCCGCCAGGGAATAGGTGGTCTCCCGCCGCTCCTCCATGGCCTGGGTCAGACGGCGGCCGAACGCCTCTTTGTTTACCTCATTTTTTAAAACCGGCTCTTTCATTGTATGGACTCCTTTCGGCCTTTATACAGTTTTTTATCTCGCTACCATCATCGTTTTATAAGCCTGTGTCTTTAAACTGTATGCAAATCAGCCTCTATAAAGTTAAAAAGATCTTCTTCCGAATATTTTTTGGACTGCAAGACCATGGCGTCGCCGCCAATAATCTTTTGAATAATAGAAAGCTCCAATGCCCGCCTTCTTTCAAAATGAGAAATCATATCGTCCATAGTGCTGTAATGATGCGCGACGCCATATGGGGAGTTCGATAAGTAGGATAACATAAGAGAATACCATTTCTCGTTTCCCGCATCGTCGCAGCGCTCCTTTCGAATATGAAACAGATTCTCACGGATAGATTCAGAATCCAAATAAAGCAGCTTAAAATTTTTTTGCGCTAAAATGCGGTAAGCTTCCTGATAAAACTCAAAAATCTCATCGTCCGGCATTTCATAAAAGAGCATCATACTCTCAATACTGTTTTGAAAAAAGGAACATTCAAATATATTTCCGTTTGTTGCAAGCGCTGCATATCTTTTGTAAATGATTTCGCGGAACACATCGAAATTCACTCTGGCATTATAAATTTCATGGGACTCCATAACATCGTAAAAACTTTTATCATGCGTACAAATCTGTGTGTAAGCTGTTATATAGGTCCCGTTTTCCGCAACGGTTTTTTTGAGGATTTTTTCTTTTAAATCAGGGTACTGGTTTAAAACTTCTTGGAAATTATTTTCTGTCAAATAGCTGCACCACGCCAGCTCTACCGGGGAAATATCGCCTTCCCTGAAAGCTGTATATGCGGGCATTTTTTTGTTTATTTTCGTCAGAAGAGTCGTTTTGCCGCTTCCCTGCAATCCTTCTATAAAAATATTCTTTCTGGGCTCTGTCACGTTCATTCACCTGTTTTCATAACCATGCGCGCTGCGTTCTTGTTACAGTATAGCGCAGTTTGATGCAAAAAGCAATACATTTCAAAAAACAGCATATGCAATATTGCGAAACGTATTGACAGGCCGCGGGCAATATAGTATAACGTAGTTGTTGTAAAACGCAACAAATCATTCAATAACACTGGATATTGCAGGGAAAGGATGGCGAAAATGTGCAATAACGCAACAATGGGCCTGTTGAAACAGCGGATACGGACGGAGGGAATCGGCTGCAGGGAGCTGAGCGAGCGGACGGGAATCTCCCTGACGAGCCTGTACCGGAAACTGCGGGGGGAGAGCCTGTTCAACATGGAGGAGGCGGGCCGCCTCTGCCGGGCGCTGCGTATCCCGCCGGAGGAAATCCTGGTGTATTTTGCCGCGCCGCGGGCGTGCGGATGGCGCTGAGGTGTTTGGACGGAAGGGAGTGCGACGGCTGTATGGGATGCTATGAGAACGACGCGCAGACGGTCTGCTGCGCGGTGTGCGGCAGGGAACTGGATCTCTGGGACGAGGTGGTAAAGCTGGATTCGGGGGCGCACATATGCAGCGACACGGACTGCCTGTACACGCAGGCGCTGCAGAGCAGTTCGGAGGACCAGCTGCGGGAATACGCCGCGTTTTTCGTAAAGGAATTTCTCGCCATGTACGAGTGGGAGCTGTTCGAGGCGGCGACCCACCGGGACATGCCGTTCTGGACGGCAGAGCGGTGCGACCCGCTCGCGGAGTTTATCGGGACCGACCGCGGCAGCTTCAACCAGTGGTGGCTGGATGTGCACGGCTGCTACTACCACCCGTATGCGGATGAGCTGTACGAATATTAAGGGGGCGGGGCATTGTTCAGAAAATACAGAAGTATCCGCCTGCCCTATGAGAAGCAGGGGTATATCTACTTCCAGTGCCGCAACTACTCCGCGCTGCCGCCGGGGCAGAAACAGCGTATCCGGCGCACCTGCGCCGCCGTCGCGGACCGGTACGCGGACGCGCTGTTCGCCTTTCTGACGACGGACCGCTCGGCCGTGTCGGTCGGGCTGGAGCACTATGTGAGCGAGAGCACGCTCTACCGGCTCAGAAAGGCGTTTTACGAGCAGTACGCATGCGGCGCGGCGGAACAACAGGAACGCAAAGAGGGCTGACGGCGGGCCGGAGACAGGCGCCCGCTGCCGGCGCCGCGCAAAGACGCGCCCGCAGGGAACTTCCCTGCGGGCGCGTGTGATATGGGCGGAAAGTATCCGCTTGGCCTTAAAATTCCTCCGTGTCGTCCGTATCCTGAAAAGCAAGCAGGTCCCCCGGCTGGCAGTCGAGCGCGCGGCAGAGCCTGTCGAGCGTGGAAAAGCGTATGGCCTTGGCCTTTCCCGTTTTCAGAATGGACAGGTTGGCCATGGTCACGCCGACCCGGTCGGACAGCTCGGTCATGCGCATTTTGCGTTTGGCGAGCATTACGTCCAGATTTACCTGTATCGCCATTTCGATTCCCCCTTACACCGTCAGGTCGTTTTCCGATTTCAGCGCCGCGCCCTTGCCGATGAAGTGCGACATGGCCGCAAAGGCGGCGCTGACAGCGGCGCACAGGAACATGATGCCGAATATCAGGATCAGCACGCCGGGGTGCAGGGCGTTCCAGCACATGAGCAGCACCGCCCCCAGCAGGTACAGCGGGCACTCCAGCAGGGCGAGCTGGCTGATTCTCTTGACGCGGCGGGCGTTTTCCGCTGTAAAGGAATTGTCCCGCGCAAGCTCGCTGCACACGCGCCAGGCATAGCCGATCGCGGCGAACAGCGGGATGCCGCTGAGCCAGATGAACAGCAGGCAGGGCCAGTAGAGAAAGGCGTATTCAGGATAGGTCAAAACGGCGGACCGGCCGAAAGACGGCACCAGAACCAGCAGCGTGACAAGCCCGGCGACGACGGCCAGGACCAGAATCGCTTTCAGCCAGCGGGACAGCTCTTTTTGTTTCATCACAATCACCTCTTTGCCAGTATTATAAAATATGTTTTCCTAAATGTCAATAATTATTTAACGATAAACAATAAATATTTTTTGTTATTTGCCGATTTTTATTGCAATGCACAAATCTGGTGATAACGGACAAGGCGTTTTGTTAAGATGTAACTGCAAAGAATGGCCGGCTTTGTGCGGGAAACGCAAAGGGTATGCCGCCGGGGTGTGCGCGCGGGAATTGTGCCGGCGGCCTCCGGCGGCGGGCGGCCGCCGGCCGGGACCATGTACGGGCGCCGCGCAGGCCCGCCGCCGTCGGGACGGATACGGGCGGCACGGGCCGGCGGTCGCTTATGCAGGGAGGGAGTTCATGGCAAACGAGGAGAATCTGAAACCGATACGGGACCACACGCGCGCGCAGGAACTGGGCAGGCGCGGCGGGAAGCGGTCCGGGCAGGCGCGGCGCAGAAAAAAAGAGTTCCGGGACGTGTTTTCCGCAATCCTGCCCATGGAGATTTCCGATGCGCTCGGCGAGGAGGTCGGGCTGGATTTCAAGCGTCAGCCCGGCGGCCTGACGGCGGCGCAGGCCATGGCCATGGCGCAGGTCGTCAAGGCCATCCGGGGCGATACCAAGGCATTTGCGCTGATTCAGGGGATATGCGAACAGACGCAAAGCGAGAGCGGCGAAGCGGACGCCGGGCCGCTGCAGGTTGACATCCGCGTCGTGGAATAGCGCATACGGACAGGGAGGCCGCATGGAAATTCAGATCACAAAGCGCCAGCGCGCCTTTATTGAGGCGGACGCGGCCGAGGTGCTGTTCGGCGGCGCGGCCGGCGGCGGCAAATCGCACGGGCAGATCGTGGACGCGCTCATCTATGCGCTGCGCTATCCGCACAGCCGCCAGCTTCTGCTGCGCCGTACCTATCCGGAGCTGGAGATGTCCCTGGTCCGCACGGCGCTCGCCCTCTACCCGCGGGAGCTGTACAGCTACGCCGCCTCGCGCAGGATGGGCAGGTTTGCTAACGGCAGCACCCTCGATTTCGGCTACTGCGACAGCGAGCGCGACGTGTACCGCTACCAGTCGGCGGAGTACGACGTGATCCGCTTCGACGAGCTGACGCACTTTACCTTCGGCATGTACCGCTATCTGCTCTCCCGCCTGCGCGGCACGCGCGGCTATCCCAAGCAGGTCAAGAGCACAACCAATCCCGGCGGGCTGGGACACGCCTGGGTCAAGGACCGGTTCATCGACCTCGGCCCGCCGGACACGGTCTACCGGACGCCGGGCGGCAGCCGCGTCTACCTCCCGTCGCGCGTGCAGGACAACGGCTTTCTCATGCGCTCCGACCCGGACTATGTGACGCGGCTGCAGAACCTGAGCGAACGGGACCGCCGCGCGCTGCTCGAGGGGGACTGGGACATCTTCGACGGGCAGTATTTCAGCGAGTTCAGCCGCGCCGTGCACATAGTCGAACCCTTTCCCATCCCCGGCCACTGGCGGCGGTACCGGACGCTCGACTACGGGCTGGACATGCTAGCCTGCTACTGGATCGCGGTGGACGGGCAGGGGTATGCGTATGTGTACAGGGAGCTGTACCAGAGCGGGCTAGATCGGAAG
>CAJLRT010000035.1 GCA_905209135.1 uncultured Eubacteriales bacterium | reverse complement strand
CGTGCCGATCATCCGGCCGCCGTCGGCCTTGCTGCACACGGCGTAGATATACCCGCACTCGCGGTAGCGTTTGAGCACCCGCCGCGTCTCGCGCAGCGAGGCGTGCGGCCGCCAGCCCGCCATGGGCCCGACGAGCTCGGTCTGCGCATATTCGTACAGGTCGGCCGCGTCCCGCCGGCCGGGCGCGCGGAGGAGCAGGCGCTCGGTTTCCAGAATTTCCACTGCAAAGCCTCCCAGATATTGCAACTTTAGCGCGTGCGCCCGAGACGCACGGCCGTGAAAAACGGGAGCGCGGACGGGAAAGGCTCTCGTCCGCGCCCGCAAAAAATCAGGCGTTTGCCGCGCGCAGCACGCGCATGGCCGCCTCGTCCTCAAACTGGCGGTTGTACAGGCCGGCGTAGTGCCCGCCCGCAGCCATCAGCTCGTCGTGCGTGCCCTGTTCGACCACGCTTCCGTTCTGGACGACGAGAATCAGGTCGGCCTGGCGGATGGTCGAGAGCCTGTGCGCGATAATGAACGACGTGCGCGCGTGCAGCAGGGTGGAGATGGCGTTCTGAATGAGCTGCTCGGTATGCGTGTCGATGGAGCTTGTGGCCTCGTCGAGCACGAAGATGCGCGGGTCTGCGATGACCGCCCGGGCAAAGGACACGAGCTGCTTTTCGCCGGTGGAGAGCCGGTCGCCGCCCTCGCCGACTTCGCTGTCGTACCCCTTTTCCAGTTTCTCCACGACCGTGTCGGCGGAGACGCTCTTCGCCGCCGCCTCGATTTCCGCGTCCGTCGCGTCCAGCTTCCCGTAGCGGATGTTCTCGCGGACCGTGCCGGAGAACAGGTGCGGATTCTGCAGCACATAGCCGATACTGCTGTGCAGCCACAACTGCGAGCGCTTGCGGTAATCCACGCCGTCGACGAGGATTTCGCCCTCGGTCGGCTCAAAGAACCGGCAGGCGAGGTTGACCAGGGTGCTCTTGCCCGCGCCCGTCTCGCCCACGATGGCGACCGTCATGCCCTGCGGGACTTTCAGGTTGAAGTTTTTAAGCACATAGTCGCCGCCGTCCGGATATTTAAAGGATACGTTTCTGAACTCGATGTCCCCGTGGATCGGCTCCCAGTTCTCCGTTTTGGGGAACAGGGCGTCGCCGTATTTTTCGGTGACTTCCGGGGCGTCGGTCACGTTCGGGGTCTCGTCGAGCAGGGTGCGCACCCGCTCGATATTGACCTGCAGGGAAAGAATTTCGGCCAGCAGCCGGGCCAGGTTCTGGATCGGCTCAAAGATGCCGATGGCGTAGGACGTGAAAGCGGACAGGGTGCCCAGCAGCATCAGGTTCTCGTGCACCATCATTCCGCCGCGGCCGAGCACGATGGCGGCGGCAAAATAGCCGCAGAAGATCACGCCCGCAATATACACGCCAGACATGCGGGCCGCCCGCGTCGTCTCGCGCAGCATTTTGCCGGAAAGGCTCCGGAAGCTTTTGTCGTTGTCCTTCTCGATCACAAGGGTTTTGGAGGTGCGCACGCCCGTGATCCCCTCGTTGTACGCCGTGGTGATCATGGAGTTGATCCTGCGCTGGCGGCGGTTGCTGACGAGCAGCCGCCCCTGAAAAAACGCCGTCAGCAGCGCGAGCAGCGGGACGACGACCAGCACGATGAGGGCCAGCTTCCAGTTGAGCAGGAACATGGCCACAAACACGCCCACAACATAGACGAGCGACCACATCATGTCGATCAGCCCCCAGGCGAGCATGCCCGAAATGCGGCCGGTATCGCTCATGGTGCGCGCCATCATATAGCCGACGGGCGTGGCGTTGTAGTAGTTGAACGAAAGCTCCTGCAGGTGTACAAAGCAGGCGCGCTTGAGGTCGCGGCCCACGCTCATCTCAATGAACATGGCGCGGCGGGTAAACACGACCACGCCCAGGCACTGCAGGGTAATGACGACAAAGTACACCGCCGCAAACAGCCAGATCCCCTCCGTTGTGCCCTGTTCGATGAAGTTGTCGATCGCGTACCGCTGAAACAGCGGCAGGATAATGTCCACAATCGAGATTGCGATGATGAAGCTCATCGCCGTAAAAAACTGCTTTTTGTATCTGGCAAGAAACGGGAACAGGCCTTTCCACTTTTTCAAGTCAAAAGAGCGGCCCTGCTCCAGATCTTCAAACTGTTCCATCCGCTCACGCTCCTTCCCGCGCCGCCGCGCCGGGGCGCATCTGAATATCGTATATGCTCTTGTAAATACCGCCCCTGCGGAGCAGCGCGTCGTGGTCGCCCCGCTCGGTGACCCGTCCCTGTTCGAGGACGATGATCTCATCCGCCTGCATAAGCGTTGTGATCCGGTGCGAGATGATGATGGTCGTCACCCCGCCGCCCGCCGCGGCCAGCGACTTGCGGATGGCGCTGTCCGTCTGCGAATCGACGGCCGAGAGCGAATCGTCAAAGACGATCACGGGCGTACCTGCCAGCAGGGTGCGGGCGATGGCCACGCGCTGCTTCTGCCCGCCGGAGAGGGTTACGCCGCGCTCGCCGACGACGGTGTCGTAGCCGTCCTTAAACTCCATGATCTCGCTGTCAATATGCGCGGTGCGCGCCGCGGCCCGGATTTCGTCCATGGACGCGTCCGGGCGCGTGATTGCGATATTTTCGCCAATAGTGCGCGAAAACAGGAACGGTTCCTGGTTCACAAGCCCGATTTTGGAGCGCAGGTGCTCGACCGAGACGGTGCGGACGTCCACGCCGTCGACCGTGATCTCGCCGCAGCCGGCCGGCAGCTCGTACAGGCGGGTGAGAAGCTGGACCACGGTGGATTTCCCGGACCCGGTGGAGCCCAGGATGGCGAGGGTTTTGCCCGCTTTGGCCGTAAAGCTCACGTCGTCGAGCACGGCGGCGCCGTCATAGGAGAAGCTGACGTGGCTGAACTGCACGTCGCCCGAAAGCGCGGGCAGGGCCGTGCCGCCGCGGTCTTCCTCCTTTGCGCCGAGGATTTCGCCGATGCGGGCGAAGGACACGCCGGACTTGCTCATTTCGGACAGGATCCGGCCCAGGTTGCGGATGGGCCAGACGAGCATGCCGTTGTAGGAAATAAAGGCGATAAACGTGCCGAGCGATATCTCGCCGCGCGCGGCGAACACTGCGCCGAAGGTGATGACGCACAGCACCTGCACGCCGCTGAAAAAGTCGCCCATGCCCCAGAACAGGCTCAGCACGCGGCCCAGGCGCATCCAGAGGTCGGCAAAATAGTTGTTCTTTTTGTCGAACTTCTCAATCTCGAACCGCTCCCGGCCAAAGGCCCGGACGACGCGCATGCCGGTCAGGTTCTCCTGCACGTCGGCGGTCAGGTCGCCCTCCGCCTCGTCCGCATCCCGGAAGCGCGAGCCGATTTTCCGAAAAAAGATAAAGGAATAGGTCACGACTATCGGAATAAAGGCCAGCGCGATCAGCGACAGCGTCACGTTCATGGAGAACATGACCGACAGGGCGAACGCGATGAGAAATACGATGCGGAACACCTCGGTTAGCTGGCCCGCGATGAAGCTGCGGACAACTTCCACATCCGAAGTGCAGCGCTGCACGATGTCGCCGGTCTGGTTGACGTTGTGCCAGGACAGCGGCAGGCGCTGGATATGGTAGAAGAGGCGGTCGCGCATGTTTTTTGTAAAGGTCTCCGCGCAGCGGATGGTGCAGACGCGGTAGACGTAAAAACAGCACCCGGACAGCGCCGCGGACAGCGCCACCGCCGCCGCCGCATACAGCAGCAGCGTGCCGATGGGTTTGCCGGCCGTCAGCGCCTGCACGGGCGCCAAAAGAGCGGCGGGCAGGTCAAACGGCGCGCCGCCGATGACCGAGTCCACCGTAAGCCGCAGAATCTGCGGCGTTACCGTATTGAATACTGTGTTCAAAACCGAGCCGAGCAGCGCCGTGACAAAGAGCCACCGGCACTTTTCCGAAAACGTCCAAAGCATGCCCGGTCTTGTAATCTGTCTATGTTCCATAGTATGCTCCCGAATATATCCTCCCAGAGCGCTTCAACACAAAACGGAGAGCGCTCCGGCTTTCGCCGGACCTTCGCCAAAGCACACGCCGATTCCGTATATTACGCTCGTTTGCGTCTCTGCCGGGCGCACCCGGCCATAAGCTCTGTTTTTCTCTGCGGCAAACCGCCGCCGCCAGCATTTTCCGGGCGCAAAACAGGCGCGCAAAACAGGCTGCGCCCTGCATGGGTACCCGAAACGGCGGGGTCCGCGCCGTTCTTACCTGTGGTTTCTGCGGCGGGCCGGGCGGATACGGCCGCTCCGTCCCCTCCGTCCGCGCGCGTGAGTCCGCCCTGCGGCGCGCGCAGAAAATGCGACAGCCCGCGCAGGCGCAGAACATTCAGCGGCGTTTCGCCGCCGGTGCGCGCTGCATTCCTCTCCCGAACCGCGCCGGACAGGGTTGCCCCTGCAGCCGCGGCGGCGCCATGCGCGGATACGCGCACCGTCCGCCCTCCGGCGACACTGCGGGATACGGACGCGCCTGGCACGTTCCGCTCCGTTCCCGTTGCAAAGCGGGCTGGCATGCGCCCGAAAAAGCGGACGCCGCCGCCTGAAACGCGCGCCGGGACACGGGGCTGCGCGCAAAGGGCCGCGCGATACGCCGCCCTGTCCATCCTGCCGCTGATTCCTGCCATGGGTCCGCCTCCTTTGCTCCGGTCTGGTCCTGCATACGGTCTCGCCCGTGCGCGCGGGGCATGCCGCGCGCATGAGCGCAGGCACGGACGAATGCAGGCGCGCCATGCGCGTTTTACCGCGCAAAAGCCCGCATTTTTCCGGCCATGCCTGAAAAGTATACATTATCTTTATACCACTGTCAATACGCCGCTTCTGCCTTTTTGAGGAGAAAAAACCGCCGACAGAGGGGCGGCGGCCCGGCCGCTGTATAATACGGCGCGTTTTGGACAGGCAGACGAGGGCGCGTAAGACAGGGGGCCGGGCGCGGACAGAAAATCAGGCGGGGACGGGGCATACGCGGCGCGGCGGCAGGCGCAGAGATCGGCGGGCGAAAAAAGAGGCGCCGCGGGACGCTTGGGGGAGTTCGGGGCTGCGGGCGCGGACCGGACGAGGGCGCGGGGGAATGAGCCGGGGCGCAGGGGGATGAGCCGAGGCGCAGGGGGATGAGCCGGGGCGCGGGTACGCATGGATGCACAAAAGGGGGCGGGCGCAGACGGCCTGAGCCGGGGGCGCGGGCGCATAAAGAAAAAACTTGAGTCCGGGCGAGCTGTCCGCGTAAGGAGAGGGCCACGGCGTGAAGCGGCGGGCACCCGCCTGAACCGAGTACGGAGCTGTGGGATTGCAGGGACGTGCAGGGGAGCCATGACAGGCCGGGCGCAGGGGGATGAACCGGGGTGCGGGCACGCATGGATGCACAAAAGGGGTCGGACGCAGAAGCCGGAAAAGGAAGCGCGGAAGCATAAAGAAAAAAATATGAGTCCGGGCGCGCTGTCCGCGTAAGGAGAGGGCCACGGCGTGAAGCGGCGGGCACCCGCCTGAACCGAGTGCGGAGCTGTGGGATTGCAGGGACGTGCAGGGGAGGCATGACAGGCCTGGCGCGGGGGGATGAGCCGGGGCGCGGGCACGCATGGATGCACAAAAGGGGGCGGACGCGGAAGCCGGAAAAGGGAGCGCGGAAGCATAAAGGGGAGCAGTCCCCGCGCGGAAATGCGGCGGGCCGGTTGCGGAGAAAAAAGGCGGGAGCGGACAGGGGGGAGACGTACGCGCGCCTGTCCGGCAGACCGGCTGGTTACAGGGCGGGCGCAGACCAGGCGCGGGGCGGAAAAAAATCCCCGGCGGCAGCTTCCGGCCGGACAGGCGCGCAGAATCGGCCTAAGACCGGACGCGGCGGCGCGGAGGACGGGAACGGCGCGGAAATGCGGCGTCATAACAGGCCGGGTTTCGGCGGGGCAGGCGCGGGCAGGAAAAACGATGGATTTCGCGGGGCGGCGCGGACAAAACCGCGGCGCGGACCGGGGAAAACCGGCTGCGAAAACCCCGCGGCGCACCTTTCGCGCCCGCACGCGGGCCGCTGGAGCGCCGCACGCGGAAAACGGGGGCGGGCTCTTGCCGGGAGAAAAGAAATTGTGTACAATTTTCAGTGAATTCACATAACGATAATGTTGCTTTTAAAGGGGAAATATGCTATAATAAATAAAACAAATCCACAAACTTCTCTCCGTCCCCGCCGCGGGTCTCTGCGGCGGGGCGGGGATTGAATCCAGAAAAAACAGGAGTGTTCAAAAATGGCGGCAGTCAAAGAACTTTGGAACAGATGCATGGTGATTATGGAGCAGAAACTGCAGAACCCGGTTTCGATGGACGTGTGGCTCAAACAGATCCGCCCGGTGGAGATTACCGGCGAAAAGGCCACTCTTTCCGTTCCCTCCGCCTTCTACTGGGAAATTATACGCGCAAAATTCTACAACGTGATCAAATCCTCCCTCGAAGAGGCCATCGGCTTTCCCATCGCCGTCGAGATCGTGGTGGACGCGGAGCGGGACAAGGAGGATATTCCCTCCCTTCGGCCCGAGCTGTCCATTTCCACCCTCTCGCTCAACGAGGAGTACACCTTTGAGAACTTCGTTGTCGGCAACTCCAACCGCTTTGCGCACGCCGCCTGCCAGGCCGTTGCCAACAACCCGGCAAAGGCCTACAACCCGCTGTTCCTCTACGGCGGCTCCGGGCTGGGCAAGACCCACCTGCTCTACGCCATCATCCGCGCCGCCAGGGAGAAGTGTCCCAGCTACAACATCCTGTATGTGAGCTGCGAGGACTTCACAAACGAGCTGATCGAGGCCATCGGCGACGCGACCATGATCGACTTCCGCAACAAGTACCGCGCCGTGGACCTGCTGCTGGTGGACGACATCCAGTTTATCGGCGGCAAGGAGCAGACGCAGGAGGAGTTTTTCCACACCTTCGACACCCTGTACCGCGCCGGCAAGCAGATCGTGCTCGCCTCCGACCGGCCGCCCAAGGAGATCCAGCAGCTCACAAGCCGGCTCAAAAACCGCTTTGAAAGCGGCCTGCTCGCCGACATTCAGGTGCCGGACTACGAGCTGCGCATGGCCATCATCAACAAAAAGGCCGAATCGCTCGGCCTGCTGCTTCCGCCCGAAGTGGTGGAGTTCCTCGCCAACAAGATCAAAAACAACGTCCGCCAGATTGAGGGCGCGCTCAAAAAGGTGCTGGCTTTCAACCTGATTAACCAGACCACGCCCTCCATCGCCGTGGCCCAGTCGGCCGTGGCCGATATTCTCAACACAAACGAGCCGGTTGTGCTCGTTGTGGACAGGATCATCACCGAAGTGGCCCGCTACTACGGCATTTCCGCCGACGATATCAAGAGCAAAAAGCGCACCTCCAACATCACCATGGCGCGCCAGGTCTCCATGTATATCATCCGCGAGGTCTGCCAGCTCTCCCTCCCCCTCATCGGCGAGGAGTTCGACGGCAGGGACCATTCCACCGTGCACCACTCCATCCGCAAGGTCGAGGCCATGATGGAGACAAACTCCTCTTTCCGGAACGCTGTCAACGACATTATCCACACCGTAAAAGAGAAATAACCCGGCTGTTTCCGGCGCGGCGCATATGTTTTCCACATTTTCCACAGAGTTATTCTACACAGCGGCGCCAGAATATATGGAAAAAACTGGACTTTCGACAGGGTTTTTCACTTTTTATCGGTTTTGGTTCTGAGTTTTCCACTCTTTCCACGTTTTTCCCGGACAGAAGAGGGGTTGTCCACACCCCCGTATTTTGTCCCAACAGCGTTTAAACAGGCGCGCCGTGTCCGGCAGAGGGCCTGTCCGTACGGAAAAACGGGGGTTTCCACAGATTCAAAGGCCCCTATTACTACTACGATATCATTCTACTTATATTTCGCAGAATAAACGTTCCTTTTTGAAGGGAGGAAGCGCTATGAAATTCACCTGTGAAAAAAGCGCGCTGAGCGAAGCGGTGATGAGCGCCATGCGCGCCGTCAGCCTGAAATCCACCATAGAAGCGCTGGAGGGCATTCTGGTCGCCGCGGAAAACGGCGCCGTGTCCGTTACGGGGTACGACCTCGAATCCGGAATCTGCACAACCATTGAAGCCGCGGTCGAGCAGGAGGGGCGCGTCGTGCTCGGCGCGCGGACTTTGTCCGAGATGGTGCGCAAGCTGCCGGAGGGCGACGTGAGCGTGTACACGGACGACAAGCTCGTCACCCAGATTCGCTGCGGCCTGTCCGAGTCGTCGCTCATGGGCATCGACGCGGGCGAGTATCCGGACCTGCCGCAGGTGCAGGGAAAGGCGACGCTGAAGCTGAGCTTTGAGGCGCTGCGCAACATTGTCCGGCGCACGGCGTTCGCCGTCGCCGTCACCGACGCGCGGCCCATCCTGACCGGCGTGCTGCTCACGGCCCGGGGCGACGGGATTACCGCCGTGGCGGTGGACGGGTTCCGCCTCGGCCTCGCCAGGGAAAAGCTGCTCGGCGGGCCTGCCGAACAGGTGAGCGTCGTCGTGCCCGGCAAGAGCATGAGCGAGATCGGCAAGATCATCCGCGAGACGGACGAGGAGCTGACGCTCGATTTGTCCGACAAGCACCTGCGCATGTCCCGCGGAAACGTCACGTTCGTCTGCCGCCTGCTCGAGGGCGACTTTATCAATTATGAATCCGTCATCCCGGCCGAGACTTCGACAGAGACGGTCGTGGACACGGCGCTGCTGATCGACTCGATCGAGCGCGCCTCCGTCGTCATCAATGAAAAAATGCGCAGCCCCATCATCCTGCGCTTTGAGGAGACGGGCGTCGGCGTGTCCTGCGTCAGCTCGCTCGGAAAGGTGATCGACCGCGTCCACGCCGTGACAAAGGGGCCGGAGCTGGAACTGGGCGTGAACAACCGCTATATTCTCGACGCGCTCAAGGCCTGCGAGACGCAGGGCGTGCGCGTCTGCATGCAGTCGAGCCTTTCGCCCATGATGATTCTGCCGCTGGAGGGGGACGACTTTCTGTTCATCGTCGTGCCCATGCGCTATAAAACAGAGTAAAAACGACGCGGAAAAACCGCAGAGCAAGCGGATGGAGGGCGCGTTTGTCCGGCCCGCACGGGCGCCGGGACGCGCCGGGCGCATCCGCAGGGAAAAGGAAACGCCGGATGCAGGTATCACAGATCGAGTTCTACCAGTTTCGGAACCTGGAAAATCAGTTGCTCGCGCCCGGCAGGGGCACCACCCTGATTTTTGGCGATAACGGGCAGGGAAAAACGAATATAATAGAGGCAATCTGGCTGTTCTCCTGCGGAAAGAGCTTCCGCGCCGCGGCCGACCGGGAGATGATCCGCTTCGGCTGCGACACGGCCCGGCTGAAAATGCGGGCGAGCGACCCGGTGCGGGACGTGGGCTTTGAGGCCGTGCTCCACAGCGAACGGCGCAAGGAGCTGTTTGTCTGCGGCGAAAAGCTGAAGAAGAACGCCGACCTGCTCGGCGGGCTGTGCACCGTACTGTTCGTGCCCGACCACCTGCGGCTTGTAAGCGGCAGCCCCGGCGAGCGGCGCAGGTTTCTGGATATTTCGCTCTGCCAGCAGAGCAAGGGGTACCTGGTTGCGCTCAAGGAATACAACAAGCTGCTCGAGCGCAAAAACGCCC
>CAJLRT010000034.1 GCA_905209135.1 uncultured Eubacteriales bacterium | reverse complement strand
TCCGATCTATGAGAACCCGCACGAAATCAAGCCGCCGGGGAGCGAGCCAGGCGCGGCCGACGCGAAGTCCGCAAGCGCGCCCAAGCACAAGCTGATGCGGGTGGGCGTGTTCACCGCGCTCGCCATTGCCGTGCACAACTTCCCCGAGGGAATGGCGACCTTTATCTCGGCGCTGCAGCAGCCGTCCATTGCGGTGCCGGTGGCCGTTGCGATCGCCATCCACAACATCCCGGAGGGCATCGCCGTCTCCATCCCGATCTACTACGCCACGGGAAACCGCAAGCGGGCGTTCCTGTACTCGTTCCTGTCCGGCCTTTCCGAACCGCTGGGCGCGCTCGTCGGCTATCTCGTGCTGCGGCCTTTCCTCAACGACGTGCTGTTCGGCATTGTGTTCGCCGCCGTGGCGGGCATTATGGTGTTCATATCGCTCGACGAGCTCCTGCCCTCGGCGCAGGAGTACGGCGAGCACCACCTGTCCATCTACGGGCTGACAAGCGGCATGGTGGTTATGGCTGTCAGCCTGCTTCTGTTCCTGTAATCGCGAATTGCTAGGGGGACGCCGCTTGAGCGGCGTCCCCCGGTTTTCGTGCGCCGGCGGCATACGGAGGCCGGCCGCGGGTATTCCGGACGGGCGGGCGGCTGTGCCGGCGGGAAACGGCGGCGGCGCGGGCGGGCGTCCGGCAGCAGACGGCTGTGCGGCAGACGGCTGTGCGGCGGACGGTTACGCGGGAAACGGCTGCTTTTTACACCGTGGTTCACAAGTGAAAAAGGGCGCCCTGCGGGGCGCCCTTGCAATTTGCGGCACGTTAGACTCTTTTGTACGTTATAACGGTGGAACCGCGCGCGGGCAGGGTGACAGTGATCCCCTGCTCCATCAGCTCCGCGCCGGAGCGGCTGACTTTCTGCTTTGTGTCGAAGTTGTACACAGCGTAGCACAGCGTCTTTTCCAGGCCGTGCAGGCGGAACGTGCGCGACGGCGCCTTGTCCTGCGCGCGCCGGAAGGCCTGCACGACGCCCCCGCTCAGATCGGGCCGGTCGAACTGCCAGGCGGCCCAGCAGTCGTCCGCCGTCGAAAATTCGGTGAAGGGGTAGAGATCGCCCTGGTAGTACGGGACGATGGCGCGCCACTCGTCGAGAATTGCGCGCAGGTCGTCCCACGGGAAGTCGGTCTTTCGCACATCCAGACAGCAGGTCATATGCGGGCTGTACATGCTGCGGATCATATACAGGTCCAGGTCGTAGCGCATTTCCTCTTTCTTCCATGTAACGCCCTCGATCATGATGTTGGAATCCCCGAACAGCAGCCCCGTCCCATGGAACGGAATCCACTGCGAAAAACCCACGAACTGCGCCTGCTGTTCGTCGGGCACAAAGAGCCTGTCGCTCCGGATGAGCGGAACCATGCGCTTCATGACGTCGATGTCGTTGCGCCGTCCGCCCGAAGCGCACGCGTCCATCAGCATGCCCGGGTGCTTTTCCTGCAGGCCGTCCCAGAACCGCAAAACGCCCGCCGCGTAGTGGTTCTCGTTCGCACCGCGCCGGTCCTCCGTCTCGTAGTTCTCCAGATAGGCCAGCGGGTCGGTATTGAAGTCCTGGCGGTAAAAATCCACGCCGTGCTCGTCGATACTGGCGTTGATGAGATCGGTCATCCAGTCGCAGGCCGCCTCGTCGCCCAGGTTGAACAGGGCGCACTTGCTGTTATAGTGGTAGCCCTTTGGGTTTTCCGAAATGGGGAAAAAGAGCCAGTCCCTGTGATTCTCATAGATTTCCGAGCCCTCGTAGACGCGCTCCGGCTCGTGCCAGAGGATGGTGCCCACGCCGCGGGAACGGCCGTAGTCTGAGATTTCCCGCAGGCCGTTCGGGAAGCGGCGCCGGTCGCATTTCCAGGTGCCGGTATGGTACCAGTCGCCGCCGCAGGGATACCAGCCCGCGTCCATCCACCAGTAGTCGAGGCCAAGGTTGTGATCGACGTAGCCGTCGATAAACTGTTTCTGGTTGCGCGTGGTGGCCTCCAGCATCTCGCGGAACTGGTGCGACGAGCAGGCCGCAAGGTTTTTGACGGGCGGCTTCCCGTCTTCCCCGCGCGGCATATTGTACCGGAGCATATAGCGGCGGAACAGGTTGCGCGCGCGCATGCACGCCTCCGCCGCGCGCAGGTCGCCCCTGTCCCAGAACAGCAGCACGATACGCGGGGAGCGGATCTGCTCGCCCGTACGGTCTATGCCCGCGGCGCCGCTGTCCCTGCCGTAGAGCACGGTTTCCAGCGTCTGCTGGCCGCACTGGACGTGCAGGTCTTCGTCTTCGCACGCGAACACGGCCTGCCACTGGGCCGGCCAGCCCAAGGCGAGCGCCAGCCCGCTCTCGCCCGTCTCAATGCAGAAATAGGGCCAGGTCATGTTGCTGGAACGGCCGCCGATGGGCGCGAGCTTCGCCTGGTCGCCCGGACGCATCGGCAAATCGACGGGGCGGAAGTCGTCCGCGGCGCAGTAGCTGCCTTTCTGGGCGTGGACGACAACGCTGGACGCGGGAAAGCGGTCGTTCAGCGCGCTCAGGCGCACCCGCTCGCTCACCGCGCCGGATATGTTTTTCACATAGACCGTCCACTCGACTGCGGGCAGCTCGCGGTAGAGCGTCGCCACCTGCCGGACCTCGACGGCGCCGGCGGTCCAGCGTTTTTCTATCGTCCGCTTCTCCGCATTCGATTCCAGCTCGGTCACGGCCGCGCCGACCGGCAGGGCCTCCCCCCCGATCGTAAAATCAAAATTCGGTCGGTCCGCATCTTCAATATGCGTTTTGAAATATTCCTCCGCGCGCCGCAGCTCGCGCGGAAACGGCTGCGTCTGTTTGCGGTTCATTCAGACCACTTCTCCTCGTATTCTTTCAATTCGCCCCGCAGCTTCATAGCGGCGACTTCGCGGATGATCCGCACGTTGTTGCGCGCAAAGTCGCGGATATCCCTGCGCTCGGGGTCGTCCGAGTCGCCGATCAGGCCCGCGAACATCAGGCCGTCCAGCCCGGGCAGCGCGCCGAACAGGTTCTTCATGTACTCCTCCTGGTTGGGATCGTTGCCGTCCTGCACCTGTATGGCGAGCTTGCCGTACAGGTTGCGCGCCGTTTTGCTGAAAGCGCCGAAGTTGCGCATGGTCGAGTTGTTCCAGACCGTGAGGCCCTCTATGTCCAGCAGGCACCGGGACTGGTTGGGCGCGGCCCCGCACCAGTGCAGGCTGCCGCCGCCGAAAGTCTTGTATATTCTGGAATAGTGCGGGACGATGAACTCGGCGTACAGCGCGGGCGACATGGCGACGATGTCGTCGTCCGACTGCCACACGCCGACGCCCTCCGGGCCCCATACGCCCTGGAGGCCGTTGGAGGCGTTAAGGGGTTCGCCGATGTGTTCTTTCTGCACCTTTGTCCACTGGATAAACGCCTCTGTGACCATGGCGACGAGCTCGTGCATGGCGGCGGGGTCGTCGTAGCACCAGAGGAAGAAATTTTCGTAGCCGGTAAGCTGCAGCACCGTGCTCAGCACGCTGTTCATGTCCGTAAGGCCCACGGGCAGGTCGCTGTGCGCCACGGCGTAGTCGATAAACTTCAGCACCGTCGGCATGAGCCCGTCCCTGTACGGATCGGGCATTTTCAGGCGGGCCACGTCCTTCGGGCTCTCGAGGCAGTGGGTCACGCAGGCGGGCTCAAATTCGATCGTATCCTCCGTCGGCATCCGAACCGCGCAGCCGAAAGCGGAGGCGAGCACGCCCGTGCCGAACCAGGGCATGAAATACGGGATGGTGTCGTCCTCGACATTGGACAGGTGCCAGAAGTGGCCGTCCTCCTGGTATTTCAGCATGACCGCAGGGTCCTCGTAATAGGCGAGGCCCGCATGTACCTGGCCGCCGGGATACATCGGCATGAAAATACTGATGGGAATCTGCTCCGGATCCGTCACCGGCTCGCGCCTGAGCGCCCGGTAGAACTTTTCGCAGCGCTTTGTAAGGTCAAAGCCGCGCCACTCGTTGAACATATACATAACACAGGCCCCCTTAAAGGTTTTTAGTATACAACTTTATTTTATCACATATTTTACCAAGTGCAAAGAAAAATCTCTCCCTTTGCATGGCGAATTTCCGTGATATATTCAGATATAAACTGTATAAAATGACAACAAAAAGGGCGGGGCATTGCATGCTCCCGCCCTGTTCTGTTCGCTCACCGGCCTTCGGCAAGCTCCATGGCGATATTCGTCCACCGGCCCAGCACGTCCGGGTTCTGCCCGGCAAGGGTCAGGTTATCGCGCAGTGAACACACGAAGTGGCATCCGGCAAGCGCGTCAAAGCCCTTTTCCATATATGCGCGCACATACCGCTCGTCAAAATCGTTGATAATGGTGCAGTGCGTCTTCCAGGAGATGGAGTAGTCCCCGCCCAGTTCCCGCGCGGCAAGCGCGGGGTCGGCCGCATGGCTGACGGAAACCTGCCGCAGGTTCGGAAACGCGCTGCGGATTACGCCGTATTTCTTATCGTTGCTCTCGCAGCAGCCGAACCCGATCATGGCAAAGCGCGCCGCCAGCGGCTTCTGGTGCTGAAGCACGAATTCGTCGAGCATTTCAGGCGAAACGCCGGAGAACTCCTGCGCCTGGAAATACCCCCACAGATCCCGCGCGCACACATGGTCCGGGTCGTAATCCGGGCCGGGCAGCTCGTCGCTGACGCCCAGGCCGTTGGAGCCGAAAGGCGTGTTGGTATTCTTCCAGAACTCGTTGTTGTTGAGCCGCAGGAGGTTTTCCCGTTCCAGCACGTCCAGATACCCGCCGAGCCCCTCCATCAGGGTGTCCATGGCGTGGTGGACGAAGTCGGGCGCGAGCACCATATCCATAAAGACCTGCTCCAGGCCGCGCAGCTCGCAGAGAATGTCGATCCCGCTCAGGCCCCAGCCCTTGGTGCGCGTGTCGATGCTGCTGAAAAACGGCTCGCCCTCGACGACTTCCAGAAGATCGCCGACGGCGTCGCCGAGCATTTCGGCTTTTTGATGCGTGCCGGCCCAGTCGATGTACTTCAGCTCCGGCTTTTTCACAAGGCGGTCCCAGTCCGCGTATTCAAAAATACAGGGGTGAAAGGCCTCGGCCGTCTTGCCGTCGCTCTTGTACGGATCGCCGGCGGCAAAGGGGCGGCGGCGGTTCTCGACCCACTCGGTAAACGCGTAGTCAATGGGAATGTACAGCTTGTCGTTTGTAATCACATCGTCCTTGATGTATTTCCAGCGGTAGATGCGCTTGCGGAGCTCAAACTCGATTTCCTTGAAAAACGGATCCTCGATTTTCAGGGATTCCCCGGGTATGAGTTCGGGCCAAAGCTCGTCGGTGACGATGCACATCACCATGGGCCGCTCGCTCTCCAGGCGGTTGAGCCTTTTCCACAGGCGCCGTTTTTCATCCCATACGCTGTGCTGAGTTATTTCCTTTACCTGCTTTGCCAGGTCGCGAAGGTATGTTCGCTGTTGCTTTGTCAGCATCTCCATCTCTCTCCTTCTTCAGGCGGCTGCCCAAAATAGACCGCTGGCGCGGCATTTATTCCGCGCCCCATAAGACCATAGTAGCAAACGCCGGACGTTTCGTCAATAGGGGATCGGAGAAAAGGCGCGGGCGGGCTGCTGTTGCGAACGCCCGCGCGCAGCGGGCCGCATACGCCCGGAAAACCGGCGGAGGGAAAACCTTTTTTTTAGCAATGGGAAAAAAGTTTTTTATTTTCTTATTTTTCATTGACAGGAGCGGGTATGGTTGCTACAATGGGCCGTAGAAGGACGCCCATTAAAACACAGCTTTGGAGGAATTGTATGAAGGATTTTTACACAAAGGTATCCCGGGCGGATATGCGCCTGCGCAACGGGTTTTGCGACAGGTATTGCAAGAATCCCGCTGATTTTCCCATCTCCTATACCTACGGCGGCAAGGCCTACCGCGGCCTGCCCGCGGACGCGAAGACGAGCAGGAGGTTTCTGGACTCGAACATGGTCGAGACGGTGATCAAGGGCCGGCTGGACGGGCTGAAGATCAAGGCGGTCTGCATTGAGTACCGCGACTATCCCGTGCTTGAGTGGACAGTCTATTTCAAATGCGCCGGAGAGGGCCAGACCGCGCTGCTGGAGGACGTACGCGCCATCGACGCCCTGTTTGAGGGCAAAGGCGGCCTGCTCGTACATAACAACGGCGACTTTTACAGCGCGGACGGCTACACCGAGGGCCGCACGGCCATGACGCCCGGCGCGGCCTTTGCTCAGGCGCCGACCGGCGGCCGGCCCTGCGACCAGGCCTTCCCCTACCAGCGCCTGCTGTTCGACGGCTACGGCGTCAACACCTCCATCGGCTGGCCCGCCCAGTGGGACTGCGCCTATACCGGCGAGGCGGACGGCGTAAGGCTCAGCGCGGGCCAGCAGGTCGTGCACACCGTGATCCGGCCGGGCGAAACGCTGCGCACGCCGCGCATGTCCCTGCAGTTCTTCGACGGCGCGGAGGACCGCGGCGTCAACATCTGGCGGCGCTGGTACAATGCGCATGTGCTGCCCCGCAGGCTGGGCGAGCCGATTGAACCGACCGTCGTATTCGCCGACAACGGCGGCGGCGTGGAGTGGCAGGAGGCAAACGAACAGCAGCAGCTCGACTCTATCCGGGAAGTGGCGGAAAACTTCGAGAACGTGAACCTCTGGTGGATTGACGCGGGCTGGTATCCCTGCCGCGGCAAGGACGGCAAGCGCGACTGGACGCTGACCGGCTCCTGGTATCCCGATCCGGAGCGATTCCCCAACGGGCTTGCCCCCATCGGCAAAGCCTGCGACGAGGCGGGCATGGACCTGCTCGTATGGTTCGAGCCCGAGCGCATCCGTCCGGGGCTCAAGCTCGCCGTGGAGCACCCGGAGTGGATGCTCAAGCGCAACGACCCCGAAGTGGAAAACATGCTGCTCGACCTGACCAATCCCGACTGCTTCCAGTGGATCTGCGAGACCTTTGTCAAGCTGTTCAATGAAAGCGGCATCAAGTGCTACCGGCAGGACTTCAACTTCGAGCCCCTGCTCCACTGGCGCGACAATGAGCCCGACGACCGCAAAGGCATGCTGGAAAACCTGTATGTGCAGGCGTACCTCGGCTTCTGGGATTACCTGCTGATGAACGTGCCCGGCCTGTGGATCGACTCCTGCTCCTCCGGCGGCCGCCGCAACGACCTGGAGACCATGCGCCGCTCGGTGCCCCTGCACCCGACCGACTACGGCTACGGCTACCACCACATCAACCAGGCGTTCCGGCACACCCTGTTTAACTGGATTCCCTATGTCCGCAGCTGGAACCAGAGCTGGGACCGCAACAATGAGTATTACAGCCATGAGGACTATTACGCGGTGGACGATCCGTCCATCGACAACTTCAAGCTCGTAAACGCCATGGGCGCGCTCACCAACGGCGTGAGCATGAGCGACATGCGCAGCTTCCCCGAAAAAATCCCCTATGTGAACAAGATGATCGGCATTACGCGCCGGTTTGCCGACCTGCTGCTGCGCGGCGACTTCTACGGGCTGACCGAGAACCACCGCAGCAACAAAAAGTGGACCGTGTTCCAGTTCGACCGCCCGGAGTGCTGCGAGGGCGCTCTTCAGGTGCTGCGCAACAACCAGGCGCCGGAGGAGTCGATTACCGTGTATCCCAGGCAGCTTGCCGGCAAGTACACGTTCACAAACGAGGAGACGGGCGAGAGCTTCGTCGCCGAAAACCCCTCCGAGAACGGCGTCACCTTTACCCTGCCCCTGCGCGCCGGCGCGATCTGGTTCTACGGGGGCTGCTGCGAATAACTCTTTTACTCAAGCCGCAGACGCGGGACAGACGGGACGCTCCGTCTGTCCCGTCTTTTACGGCGCGGGCGCGGGACGCAGAGGCGGCACGCACCGTTTCGGCGGCGGGGCTGCGTTGCTTTTTTCCGGCGGCTGTGCTACAATGGCAACGGATTCCTACCGTACGAAAACGCGGGGATACCGCCCCGGCGGGCGGCCGCGCGGGAGATGCGGAGGCTGCGGAAGGGAGGCGCACTCGAACATGGAGACGGTTACACACACGTTCGACCCGGTATTCGACGAACGGTCCAGAGTTCTCATTCTGGGTACGATGCCCTCGCCGAAGTCGAGACAGGCGGGGTTTTATTACGGACACCCGCAGAACAGATTCTGGCCCGTGCTCGCGGCCCTGTTCGGCGAGCGCACGCCTGTGGGGACGCAGGAGCGCCGCGCCTTTGCGCTGGCGCACAGAGTCGCGCTGTGGGACGTGCTGTACCGGTGCGAAATCGACGGCGCGAGTGACGCGAGTATCCGCAACCCGGCGCCGAACGACCTGAACCGGCTGTTGGCGCGCACGGAGATACGCGGGATTTTCGCAAACGGGCAAAAGGCGGCGGCCCTCTATGAAAAATACTGCAGGGCCGAGACGGGCCGGGACTGCGTGCGGCTGCCCTCGACCAGCCCCGCCAACTGCCGCGCGGCTTTTCCCGCGCTTGTCGACAGCTACCGCGTGATTCTGGACTGCCTGTAAAGGCACTGCGAAACCGTTTGCCCACGATGCGGCGGGCAGAAATCTGTAAAAATGCGATTCACAAGGGAGATTACTGACGAAATGACAAAAAACTACTATGGAAGCTTATGTACGGAAATGTATGAAATCCTGCATAAGGAAGCGCCGCAGGACGAATTGGAATTTTATCTCTCCTATGCAGAAAAGGGAATGTCCATTTTCGAGCCATTATGCGGCAGCGGACGGTTCCTGGTGCCTTTTCTGGAAAGAGGCTATGATATATGCGGCATGGATCTATCAACAGAAATGCTTGCAAAATTAAAGGAAAAAGCGCCGGACGCCAGAGTGGTCCAAGGGGACGTGCTGGAATATGAGCCAGAAAAAAAATTCGATTATATCTTTATATCCTCCGGATCCGTATCCCTGTTTACAGACATGCAGCTGTGCAGAAAAATTCTGCTAAAAATGAAGCGTCTGCTGCGAAAAGGCGGGAAGTTCGTCTTTGCGGTGGATACGGTGGAAGACAGATGCCCCGACGATGCGGAGTACAGGACTTCCGTGTCCGTAAAAACAAAGGACGGCTTCACCCTTATTCTCAAGGGGAAAAACTATTATGATGAAACAACGAATACGCAGTACGCACCGAGTATTTACGAGCTGTACGACGGTACGACGCTGCTGCAGCAGGAACGGATGGATTTTCAGACACATCTTTATGAACTGGGCGAAATAGAACCCTATTTAAAGGATATAGGGTTTTCGCAAGTGCATGTATATTCGTCTTACGACAAAGTGATTGCTGAAAACAACGGGACGGACATGTTTTTATATGAGTGCTCTTTCTGATCTCCCGGTTTGCGGGAGGGTTTGGGATATATTCCCCCAAAGCCCCTTATCGCCGCGGACAGAACAGGCCGGCGCGAACGGCGCCCCGATTTGCAGAATCAGCCTGTGCGGCGGCACAGGGAACAGGCGGAAACGAGCGCAGGACACTTCCCGGCATTCGCAGCATTTTAAAAAGGGCCGAAGAGTTCTCCTCTTCGGCCCTTTTTATGCGGGCAGCCGGGCGCGGCGGCAGAGCCGGGGCGCGGCGGCAAGAGGCGGGGCGCGGGCGGCATGGGCAAGGTCATCACCCCCGCGGGCATCGTCAGGGCCCGCACGGGA
>CAJLRT010000033.1 GCA_905209135.1 uncultured Eubacteriales bacterium | reverse complement strand
ATCTGGGTGCAGGCGTGGGCCGTGGGCCGTGGGCCGTGGGCAAAATCCCCGCGGGAGAAACGGCGCTGCAAGTGAGGCACCGGTGATACGGGCGAACCGGAGCCGCCGCATACCTCGCGCGGAATCTCTCCCCCGCCGGCATTTTCCGTGCGCGGGCGCGCCTGTTTCCCCAGTTGTAAACAAATTGTAAATTCAATGGAACTCTATTGAAGTTCACATGAACTTATGTTATAGTTTAATCACTCCATTAAGAGATCAATGGAAACAAGGGAGGGAATGTCATGACGGACCTGATTCCGGGAACGGCGATGGCAGCGTCGATGCAGAGCGGAGACAGCGCCTTTGCCGCCATAGAGCCGATCCTCACCGCCACCGGAGGGCTGACCCTGGCCCAGGTGGAGGGGCTGACCGGCCTGAACGGGTCGACGATCCAGAACTGGGTCAAGCGGGGCTGGGTCGCGGCGCCGGTGGGCAAGCGCTACGGACGCAGGCAGCTAATGCGGATTATTTTAATCAACATGCTGCGGGACGTGATGAAACTGGAAAACATCATCGCCATCATGCGCTATATCAACGGCAGCGTGGAGGATGAAAGCGACGACATCATTCCCGACGAGCGGCTGTACGACCACCTGTGCGCCGTCATCGCGCAGGCGCGCCGGCTGCAGACGACAGACGCCGCGCAGATTCGCCGCCTGATCTGCTCCCGGCTCGACGATACGGCACTCGCCGAAGCGTCCCGCGGCAAGCTCGGCAGTGCGCTGCTCGTGATGACCCTCGCATACATCGCCGCCCAGATCAAACGGCAGGCTGATCTCGCCTACGCCGCTTTGGAAATTGAATCACTGTGAGAAAGAGAGAGAAAACATGAACCAGGAAAGAGTATACGCCAACGGAGCAAGAGACCCGAAGAAAACCCGCAAAATTGTGCTGTGGAGCGTAATCGCAGCCGCCGTCGTCCTCGTAGCGGCGTTCAGCTTCACCATTGTGCCGGCAGGCTCTACCGGCGTCGTCGTGACGCTGGGCAAGGTGTCCGACAACGTCATGCAGGAGGGCTTCCACCTCAAAGCGCCGTTTTTGCAGCATGTGGAGATTATCTCCAACAAAATCAAAGTCGTGGAAATCGACGCGGCGTCCGTTTCCAAGGACCTGCAGACAGTCAGCAGCAAAATCGCCGTGAACTACCGGGTGGGGCTGGATTCGAG
Organism: uncultured Eubacteriales bacterium; assembly: GCA_905209135.1. Classification (GTDB taxonomy): domain Bacteria; phylum Bacillota; class Clostridia; order Oscillospirales; family UMGS1783; genus UMGS1783. Next base: position 8,658 of record CAJLRT010000033.1, on the reverse strand, counting down.
CGCGAATATTTACAAAAACATAGGCCGCGACTATGAATCCATCGTGCTGCTGCCGGCCATGCAGGAGAGCATGAAATCCGTCACCGCGAAATACACTGCGGAAGAACTGATCACCATGCGCGCGCAGGTCGGGCAGGAGATCAAGGAGACGCTGGAGGAAAAGGTGAACGACTACGGCATTATCATCGACAAGTTCAACATCGTCAACTTCGACTTTTCCGAGGAGTTCAACCTGGCTATCGAGGCCAAGCAGGTTGCCGAACAGAACCTAATTAAGACCAAGACCGAGCAGGAGCAGGCGATTGTAATCGCCAACGCCGAGGCGGAGAAGAAGATTATCGCCGCGGAGGCGGAAGCCGAGTCGACCATGAAGCGGGCGACGGCGCAGGCCGAGGCAAACCGCATGCTCAACGAGTCGCTCAACAACAACATCATTGAGTATGAAAAGATTCAGAAATGGGACGGCCAGCTCCCCATGGCCACCGGCGGAAGCGCCATTCTGGATATGACCGGCGTCACCGAGTAACCGGGTTTCACCGCAGAAAAAAAGAGGATGGCATGACTTTTGGTCATGCCATCCTCTTCTGTTGACGGGCGGCCCTTACCGGCACCCGGCAAAAACAGCGTCGAAAGCCGCGCCCGGCATTTTTACAAAATACCAGCCCATATGCTGATAGCCCACGTACCCGCCTTCAAACAACCGCAGTTCCACAACCGTTTCGTCCTCCATACGGACATACAAATGCGCCTGCGCTCTGGAGGAATCCGTGTAAAAATCCGGGGTCGATTCATACACGTACTCGAATTCGGCGGCGTACATTACGTCGATAAAATCACAGAACTGTTCTTCCGATACCCCGACAGGGGCGCGCGCCGCGCCGGCCGTCCCGCCCTGGTTCCAGGCGTCGTGCGACAGATACCGCACCTCTGCCCAGCGCTCCCGCATGTGCAGGCGGCTTCCGAACAGGTCCTCCCCCGTCGTAACGCCGATCCCGTTGAGCCGTTCATAAAACTGAATCTGTTTTTCCGGATTCCCGTGTTCATCCTCCGGCTCCGTAACGATACAGAGGCGGAAGTCTTCGCCGTAGCCCCTGACCGTGCAGACGTCGCCGGCACAGGTGGACGCAAATTCCACAGCGTACTCCTCCTGCCCGGACCATTCGTCGATCCGGCCCGTGGCGTACCCGAGGCGTTCGCCCACCAGATTTTCAACCGCGGCTGCGGCCGCGCCGGTATACTGCCCGGCCTGTGTGTAGACATTTCCCTTATACACGACCAGGCCCATCATGTCCAGCGCGACGCCGTCGTCTGCCTCCGGCAGTTCCAGCGCCGGGATGTACAGGGCGCTGCCGGCCGCGGACGGCGGCGCGCCTTCGGCGGACGGGGTCGCGGGCCGGCCGTCCGGTTCCGGCGCAAACAGGGGCGCGCCGAAGCAGACGGCGGCGGCCAGCGCCAGGATGAAACAGGCGGCGGCAGGCCATTTTGCCGCGAAAAAGCCGCGCTTTTGGGAGAAATTTTCCGCCTCGTCGATATACCGGTCGTCCACATCGCCGATACAGCGGGACAGACGGGTCTTTTTCATAGTGCAATCCCCTCCGATTCCAGATGCTGCCTGAGGCTTACCCGCAGGCGCCTCAGGCATGAATTTGTTTTGCCCGGCGACCAGCCCATGCGCAGCGCCAGCGCGGCCAGATCGTCGAAATACCAATACCGGCGTATGAACGCCGCGCGCTGTTCCGCAGGCAGGCCGCCGAGCCAGCGGTTGATCGATTGCGCAATCTCCCTGTCCTCCAGAACCTTTTCCGGCGTTTGCAGATCCGGCACGCAATCCTCCAGTTCGTCCAGCGCAAGCAGCGCCTGGCCGCCGCCGCGCTTCGCCCGCGTACGGCCGCGCAGCATGCTCAGGGACAGGTTTCGGGTAATCCTGCCCAAAAACGCCCGGAGAACGGCCGGACGCGCGGGCGGGATGGCGTTCCACGCGCGGAGCCACGTGTCGTTGACGCATTCCTCGCAGCTCTCGCTGTCGCCGAGAATATGCATGGCTATGCTGCGGCAATAGGCGCCGTATTTCCGGCTCGCCTGGCTGATTGCGCCCTCGTCCCGCCGCCAGAACAAGGCGATGATTCTCTCGTCCTCCAATTCAATAACGCCCTCTCGTTGAAAAAGCCTTTTCACCTATTATAGACGCCAAAATGCAGGCGGCTGTTCGCTGAAAATAAATTTTTTTGCGAAAAGCGGAAAAAAGCGCGGCCTGTCCGGGACAGGCCGCGCTCATATGGCGGGCGGAATATGCGTAAGCGGGCGGCACGCATGCGGACGGAAACGCCTTTCCCCATGCTGTTTCAGGCGGTATCCGCAAGCGCAGGGCGGTGCAGGCGCGCACAGAATCTAATACTTCTGGAGCAGGATGCCGTATTTTCTGCCGACGCGGTCCAGCTTTTTGGCAATGGGCCTGTACAGCAGAAGGATGAACACGAAGTTCCCGGCCATGTGCGGGATGCTGAACAGCAGCCCGGTTGCAAACACGGCGAGCACCGCGCCGGGCGCCATCCCGCTGCCGAGCGACGCGACGGTCCAGATATCGACGACAAGGCTGTAAAACGCGCCGGCGAGCACTGAAATGCCGGCCAGCGCCCAGCGGTTCCGGAATGCGCGCGTCCGGCCCAGAAAGCCTGCGAACAGGCCGATCAGGCCCCAGGCGAGCATCTGCCACACCGTCCACGGGCCCTGGCCGAGCAGCATATTGGAGACGAGCGCGCTGAGCGCGCCGGTCATAAACCCGGCGGGAGGACCGCTGCACACGCCCATAATCATGACAAGGGCCGTCACGGGCTGCATCTGCGGAATAAAGTTGAACAGCGCCCGCCCGAGCGACGCGACGCAGACGACGATCACGATGGGCATGACGTCCTGCAGCGCCGGGCGGCGGCGTTCATACTGCGTGAAAAACAGCGCGAGCGCCGCCAGCGCGACGGCCCAGCTTACGAGCAGGTAGTTCTGCAGCCGGCCCGTGAAAGTGAGCCAGACCGCGAGGGCGACCATGGCCGCTACGGAAATATAAAAGCAGGCGCGTCTCATACATATGCCTCCCTGTTGGCCGCCAGGTCGGAAAACCGGACGGCGGGCTGTTCGAGTATGCCGTTTGTTATTTTGCAGAGGCCGGTCGTATAGAAGCGGTTGGATACGAAAAAGTCGTAGGGCGCGTCGTCCTGGACGATGACGCCGGAAAACAGCATGGCGCAGCGGTCGGCCACGGCGGCGGCGAACTCCACGTCGTGCGAGGCCATAATCATGCACACGCCGGCGCTCTTGAGCGTGCCCAGCAGCGCGGCAAGCTCGTTTTTCAGCCGCGCGTCCAGGCCCTTGGTCGGCTCGTCGAGCAGCAGGACGTCCGGCTCGGCGAGCATGGCCTTGAACAAAGCCGCCATCTGCTGCTGGCCGCCGGAGAGGTCCAGCGGGTTGCTGCGCATCAGCGGGCCGAGGCGGGCAAAAAACGGGAAGCGCCGCATCAGCTCGTCCGCGCGGCCGGACGGAAGTCCGGCCTGCTCGAGCAGGAAGGCGACGTCCTCGGCCAGGGTGTCTTTCAGAAAGCTCAGGCGCGGGTTCTGCGGCAGGTAGACCTTCGCCGCGTCCCGGTTCTCATACCGGACGCTGCCGTGCCACGGGCGATAGCGGCCGCTGAGCAGCCGCAGCAGGGTGGTCTTGCCCGCGCCGTTCGCGCCGTGCAGAGCGAGCAGCTCGCCGTAGTTTGCGCGCAGGCTCGCGTCGCGCAGGATATCCGACGCGCTGCGGTCGTAGCGGAAGCGGACGTGCCTGACCTCCACGGCCGGACGGCCGGGCTGTGCCGGCGCAGGCGCGGAGACGGACGCGGCGCCGGGCCGGGCCGCGAGCATGGTGCGGGCCTGCTTGATTGTGAGCGGGACCGGTTCCTCCCCGCCGCCGAGCGCGCCGTACAGGCGCACGGGCGCGGGCAGGGCGGCCGCCACAGGCGCGTCCGATTTCAGCAGGCGCGACGCGACCGCACGGGCAGGCCCGTCGTCCGCGACGCGGCCGTCCTCCATGACGAGCACGCGGTCGGCTATGGGAAACGCCTCCTCCAGCGTCTGCTCGGACAGGAGGACCGCCATGCCCGTCTCCTGATTGATCCGGCGCAGCACGGCGAGAAATTCGGCCGCGTACACCGGGTCGATCTGGGCCGTGGGCTCGTCCAGAATCAGGACCTTTGGCCGGAGGATCAGGGCTGCGGCCAGGTTCAGAAGCTGTTTCTGGCCGCCGGAAAGGCTCGCCACGTTGCGGTCGAGCAGGTCGCCCATGCCGAAGTAGCAGGCCACTTCGGCAATGGCCCGCGACGTCTGCGCCGCGGACAGGCCGATATTCTCCGCGCCGTAGTGCAGTTCGGCATACGCGGTTTTGCACACGATCTGCGTATCCGGGTTCTGGAACACAAAGCCGATTTCACTGACAAGCTCCCGCGCGCCAAGGCCGCGCACGTCCTTTCCGCAGAACAGGATATCCCCCGCCCGTTCTCCCACCGGGGCGACGCTGTGCTTGAGCAGGCGCAGCAGCGTCGTCTTCCCGCAGCCGGTCGGCCCGGCCAGCAGGACGAACTCGCCCGGCGACACGCGGAGCGATACGCCGCGAAGCGTCGGCCGCTGCGCGCCGGCGTAGGTAAAGCTCAGATCTTTGACTGTGAATATTTCCATCGGGCGTCCTCCACCGCATTGTACAGAAGCGGTATATTGAAATACAGGCCGCACAGCGCGTATGCCAGAATATGCAGGGGCGAAAAGGACACGCGCGACAAGGTCGGCATACTGGAAAAACGCAGCAGGCCAAATGCAAAGGCGGCGGTCACGCCCGCCGCGCAGGCCAGGACCGCCGCGCACGCGCCTGCGCCCATGCGCTGAAAGCGCAGCGGCGCGCGCCGTCTGCCGCGCAGCTCAAACCCGCGCGCACGCATCGACACCGCGGTGTCCAGCGTCTCCTCCAGGCTCAGCGACAGCGCCGCGCTGAGCAGGACGCCGCCGGTGCGCATACGCCGGCGCAGGCCGCCCCGGCCCGCCGACACGCCCAGGGTGCGCTGGGTCTCGGTCAGGTCGGTCATCAGGGAGCGCAGGTAGGGAATAAAGCGCAGAATCAGGCCGAGCATCAGGCCGATGACCGGCAGAACGCCGGAGAGCAGGCCGGTCAGGCGGTCGCTGTCCAGGCTCTGCTGCATGCAGCCGAACCACAGCAGAACGCACAGCAGCATCAGCGAGGAGAGCAGGCCGTACAGGACCGATTCCAGCGTGACCGACCGGCCCCAGAGGCGGAACAGCTCCGTGGCGCCCCGGTTGTTGAGCAGCGGGTTTACCACGCAGTATAAAAGCAGAAACGGGACGACGGCGCCCAGGCTCTTCAGTGCGCGGACGACCCCCGCCGTACATCCGTAATAGGCGAGCGCGCTCAGAAAGCTCAGCCCCAGCAGCACGGGATGCAGACCGATGACGGTAAAGACGACGGCGCCCAGAAAATACAGGGCGATTACGCCCGCGCCGAGCGAGGAGAAATAGTCGTTGTAGCGCATCCCCTTCCCTCCCCTATGACATGGCGTAGTAAAGGCGCACGGCGTCGCCGCCGCCGAGCGTATAGGCGCTGCAGCCCTTGCCGGGCGTCGTGCCGTTTACGCTGTACTTCCAGCCGCTCTGGCCGCCGCAGTCCTTTTCGCTCAGGCCGCCCACGCCCTGGATATAGACGTTGCGGCGGGCCTGGCTGCCCGAATAGTTGAGGGAGAGGCCGCTGTTTTGGCAGGCGGCCTGGATCGCTTCAAAGGCGGAGGCGTCCTTCTTCACCGTCACCGACGTGCTGAGCATGATCCCGCTCTGGGGCAGGAAGCTGTCGTCCCCCGAGACGAGGTTGCCGAACGCGGCGGAGCAGTCCACCGTGACGGTGACTGTGATTTCGGACGCTTCGCTCCGGCTCGCGCTCTGGCTTTTGCTCTGGCTCTTGCTCTGGCTTGCGCTCTGGCTCTGGCTTTTGGACGCGGAGGCCGAGGCGTTTTTGGAGGCGGACGCGGCCCCGCCCTGCGAGGAAGCGGGGGCCTGGACGGACTGGGCGCCGCCCGAGTTCTGCGCGCCGGAGGACGATACAGCCGCGCCCGACGCGGCGGATGCGGCGGACGATTCCTCCGGAAGCGCCCCGGACGCGTCACTGTCCGCGGACGAAGACGCGGCGGAGGAATACACTGCGGAATCTGAAGCGCCCGACGCCGCAGACCCCTCGGAGGGGCCTGCGGCGGGCGCGGCGCAGGCACAGAGACATGCCAGCGCCAACAGGACTGCAAAAAAACGTTTCAACGTATCAGCCAATGCGCTCAGTCCTTTTCTTTTTGGTAACAGCGGCCGCGGCAAGAACAGCGGCTGCGGCCAGCGCGGCCAGGACCGCCGCGCCCGTATCGCCCGTGGGCGGGTTGGGTTCGGTCTCCGGGTCGGGTTCGGGCTTGGGTTCGGGTTTGGGTTCAGGCTTGGGTTCCGGCTCTACGGGATCGACCGGGACCATGGACCGGTAGAACGCGTGCAGGCCGAACAGCGCGTCCGGCATGCTGAAGGCGTAGTCGGCCTCCGTATCGCCGAGCGCCGCGCCGTAGAGGCCGCCGTCCCCGATGCGGAAGTTGGAGAGCATAGCGTAGGCGGCGTATGCATCGGCCGTGCCGCCGGTTCTCGCATAGCATGCGAGCGCATAGGCCGTGGAGCTGGAGGACAGGCCGGCGTAGCCCATATACCCGTCGTCCCGGCGCTGGTTTTTCAGCCAGGCGAGCGCGCCGTCGACCGCCGCCTTTACGTCGGCGCGGTCACAGTAGGGGCCGAGCGCCGCCACGGCGTTGCCCACGTCGTCCACCGACGCCCAGGACGGGTCGCCCCAGAAGCTGAATACGCCCGCGTCCTCGTCGTAATACGAGAGCAGGGCGCCGACGGCCGCGTCGATGATATCCGTCCCCTGCAGGCTGTCCGCAAACCGTTCGGCAAACCACAGCAGGGCCTGGTAGTTATAGGGGGAAGTCACCGTGGCCGTCCAGTCCATTTCGGCGACATGGGATATGAGGTCGCAGCCCTCAAAGTCGGCCGGGTCAAGCCCGAGCCTGTCCAGCACCAGCGCGGCGTAGGCCTGGTAGGCCCAGTCGTCCTCCGACGGGACGAAGCCGGTGTTGGGCAGCCGCCCATCGTTTGCGGCGAGAGTCTCGCGCAGGCTGTCAAGATAGGCGGCGCTGAGCGCTTCGTTTTTCACGCCGGAGTCGAGAATCAGATACATGCTGCGGCCGTCGGTATAGCTCACGCCGGCGTCGGCCAGGAAAGCCGCGTAGTTCGCCGCCGTCTTTTTCAGCTCCGCGCCCGCCTGCTCCGCCGTCACGGCGGCGGCGGGGAGCGTATACTGGTAGTCCGCATAGCAGATCAGGCCGAACAGCGCGTCCGGCATGCCGAACGAAATGCTGGGCACGTCGTCGCCCACGGCGTCGCCGTACTGGCCCGGCGCGCCGGCAACGGCAAAGTTTTCAAGCAGGGCGCGCGCCGCTTCGGCCTCGGCCTGCCGGCCCAGGCGCGCATAGGCGGCCAGCGCCAGCGCGGTGGAGCTGGACGCGGGCGCGTCAAAGCCCATATAGCCGGTATCCGTCTTTTTCGCAGCGAGCCAGGCGAGCGCGCCGTCGACCGCCGCTTTCACCTCGGCGCGGTCATAGTACGGCGCCAGCGCCGCCACGGCGTTGCCCACGTCGTCCACCGACGCCCAGGACGGGTCGCCCCAGAAGCTGAACACGCCCGCATCCGCGTCGTAGTAATCCGTCAGTTTCCCGACAAGGCTATCGGCCGCCGCGGTCTTTCCGGCATACCCGGCAAGCTGGAGATAGATGAAAAAGTGATAGGGGTTTTCCGCGAGCAGGACGGCGCTGTCCGTTTCCTCAAACAGCAGGGCGAGCTGGTCGTGGCCGCCCACGTCCTTCGGGTCCTCGCCCAGCAGCGTATAGACGCCCGCCGCATACGCGTGGTATGCGAGCACGTCCGCCGTCGGGTCGTACCCGGATTCGTCCACAAGCTTGCCCGCGTCGCCGTCCGCGGCGAGGCCCGCAAGCAGGCTTGTCTTATAGTTCTGGATCAGGGTTTCATCCTGCACGCCCGCGCGCAGGATCAGATATACGCTGCGCCCGTCCTTGTAGCTCACGTCGTCCCGGATGGCGGCGGCAAGGCTGGCCGCAGTCGCCTGCGCCTGCTCTTTCGCATCCAGAGCCGGGGTTTTTGCCGCAACAGGGATCAGCGCGATGCCGGCTGCCAGCGCGAGAGTACAGGCGACGGCCAGAATCCGTTTGCATGCTGTCCTAACCATGTTTACATTCCTCCAAACAAAAAAATGCTCCGCGTCCGTTCGGAAGCGAAGCGGCATAGGACGCCCGCGGGCGTCCGTGCGTTATCGTTCCTCACCGAAAGATAAACGTGTACCGCGGCGGGCAGATATCCTGACTTCACGGCTTCGAGCCTACGTCCGCCCTTCCCGGCCGCGCTCTCGCACGCCGCCAGTGGATTTTCGGATTTCGTAGCCGCTTACAGTAAATGTGAGCTGTTATGGACTTTCACCATATTCCCTTGCGGATTGCTCCGCATGCGGCGCGAACGCCGCAGCCCGCCGTTACAG
>CAJLRT010000032.1 GCA_905209135.1 uncultured Eubacteriales bacterium | reverse complement strand
CAGCCTGCGGGAAAACGCAAACTGGCAGAGCGATACTGTAAGCGAAATATACAAGCAGGCCGCAAGCGGCGGGGTTCTCCTCTCGTCCATGGGCAATCCCAAGCCGCTTCCGGTATACTGGGACCGGATCCTCATCAACGCCTCGCAGGTGACCAATCCGCCCATCGACCCGCTGCGCGAGCCCATGGAAACCCGCGTATTCCTCGGCGCAAAGTCACAGCCGGTGCGGCGTGACGAAAACGGGGCGCTGGTGCGGGAGCTCTCCCCGCAGCTGGAATTGTCCATTCCGGTCATGTTCTCCGCCATGAGCTACGGCTCGATCAGCTACAACGCACACGCCTCCCTGGCCAGGGCCGCCGCCGAGCTGGGCATCCTGTACAACACCGGCGAAGGCGGCCTGCACGAGGATTTTTACCGCTATGGAGAAAACACCGTCGTCCAGGTCGCCTCCGGCCGGTTCGGCGTGCACGAGGAGTATCTGAACGCCGGCGCCGCGATAGAAATCAAAATGGGACAGGGCGCAAAGCCGGGCATCGGCGGACATCTGCCTGGCGCAAAAATCGTGGGAGACGTCTCCCGTACGCGCATGATCCCCGAAGGCTCGGACGCCATTTCCCCAGCGCCCCATCACGATATTTATTCCATTGAAGATCTGCGCCAGCTTGTCTTTTCCCTGAAAGAAGCGACAGAATACAGAAAGCCGGTCATTGTCAAAGTGGCGGCGGTGCACAACATTGCGGCGATCGCCAGCGGCATTGCCCGCAGCGGCGCGGATATCATTGCCATCGACGGATTCCGCGGCGGCACCGGCGCGGCTCCCACCCGGATCCGAGACAATGTGGGAATACCCATCGAACTGGCCCTGGCCGCGGTAGACCAGCGTCTGCGCGACGAGGGGATACGCGGCAATGTATCGCTTGTGGCGGGCGGCAGCATCCGCAGCGCGGCAGACGTTGTCAAAGCGGTCGCGCTGGGCGCGGACGCCTGCTATGTGGCGACGGCTGCGCTGCTCGCACTGGGCTGCCACCTCTGCCGCACCTGCCAGAGCGGCAAATGCAACTGGGGCATCGCCACGCAGCGTCCCGATCTCGTCAAGCGGCTCAATCCCGATATCGGGAGCGAACGGCTGGTCAACCTGATGACGGCCTGGAAGCATGAAATCAAAGAACTGATGGGCGGCATGGGGATCAATTCCATCGAGGCCCTCCGCGGCAACCGCCTGATGCTGCGGGGCGTTGGGATGACCGAAAAGGAACTTTCCATTCTCGGCATCCTGCATGCGGGCGAATAGGCGGCGCGCGCCGCACGGCCTGATGATTTCCAACAGGAGGAATGCGAAATGAAACGGGTATATGTCAATGAGCAATGGTGCCTCGGCTGCCATCTGTGCGAATACGTCTGCGCCTTTGCGAACTCCGGAAAACGGGATATGGCCGCAGCCCTCAAGGGGCAGCCCATCATCCCCCGCATACATGTCGAGGACGGCGACAACATCTCGTTCGCCGTGTCCTGCCGCCACTGTACCGACCCGATCTGCGTCAAGAGCTGCATTGCCGGCGCACTGACGCAGGAAAACGGCGTCATACGCGTCAACCGGGAGAAATGCGTCGGCTGCCTGACCTGTGTTCTGGTCTGTCCCTACGGCGCGCTTGCCCCCGGCCAGGACGGAGTCATGCAAAAATGCGAGCTCTGCCTGCAAAACGCCTGCGGCGAGCCGGCCTGCGTGCAGGCTTGTCCCAACAGGGCCATTGTATATGAGGAACGGGAGGAGAATCCATGAATCAGTATGTCATTATCGGAAACGGCGTGGCCGCCGCCGGCTGCATTGAGGGAATCCGCAGCACCGACCGCTGCGGAAGCATCGTTGTCATATCTCAGGAGAATCGCCCCGTATACTGCCGGCCGCTGATATCCTACTGCCTGCAGGGGAAAACGGATCTCACGCGCATGAACTACCGGGCCGACGACTTCTATGAGACGATGCGCTGCCGGGTACTGTACGGGGAACGGGCGGCGCGCATCGACCGCGGGACAACCACCGTACTGCTGGACAGCGGCGGCGCGGTCCCATATACGCACCTCTGCATTGCGGCCGGCTCCTCGCCCGTCCTCCCCCCTGTCCCCGGACTTGATACGGTGCAAAACAGGTCTGCATTCATGACGATAGATGATATGCTGGCGCTGCAGTCCTCCGTGACAAAAGAGTCCCGCGTGCTGATTATCGGCGCCGGCCTGATCGGGCTCAAATGTGCGGAGGGACTGCGGGACAGAGCTGGGGAGATCACGGTATGCGACCTTGCCGACCGCGTGCTTTCGAGCATCCTGGACGCAGAATGCGCCGCCGTTATGCAGGCGCGTCTGGAGGAAAACGGCATCCGTTTTGTCCTCGGTGACCGCGTAGAACGCTTCCAGAAAAACACCGCGCTGCTGAAGAGCGGAAATACGGTGGATTTTGACGTATTGGTCCTTGCCTCCGGCGTACGCGCAAACACGTCTCTCCTATTGGACATGGGCGGCAGGGCGGACGCCGGAATCGCGGTGAACGACCGGATGGAAACTTCGGTTCCGCACGTTTTTGCAGCGGGCGACTGTACGGAATGCGACGATATCTCCAGCGGCCAGAAACGCGTGCTGGCCCTGTTCCCGAACGCCTACATGCAGGGATACGCCGCGGGCGTCAATATGGCGGGCGGGCACAAAATATTCGACAGGGCGATTCCCATGAACTCCATCGGCTTTTTCGGGCTGCATGCCATGACCGCCGGCAGCAGCTTTCCTGCGGAACTGGGCGGCGAATGCTATGAAGAGAAAGCGGAAGGAACGCTGAAACGCCTCTTTACCCGAAACGGCCGCCTCACAGGATTTATCCTGATCGGATGCACGGACCGAGCCGGCGTTTACACCTCGCTGATTCGGGATCAGGTTCCGCTTGACACGGTTCAGCTCGATATTCTGCGTAAAAATGCGTCCATCGCCGCTTTTTCCCCGAATATTCGTAGAAAAAAATTCGGAGGTGTGGTATGATAGTAATAAACGCACAGGGCCTCGGCTATCGGGAGCTGAACAGAGAACTGCGCGGCGGCGGGAGCGAATACCGCATCGCCGGATGCTGCGGCCAGCGCTTTATAGCGGCCGGCATGTCTGATAAGCGCATTGACATTGAAGGCGTTCCCGGCAACGCACTCGGGGCGTATTTGAACGGCGCCTCTATCACGGTGCATGCAAACACGCAGGATGCGGTCGGAGACACGATGAACGCGGGTGAAATTATTGTCCACGGAAACATAGGCGACGCCGCCGGATACGCCATGCGGGGCGGAAAAATTTTCGTAAAGGGCAACGCCGGGTACAGGGCCGGCATCCATATGAAAGCCTATCAGACAAAAGTGCCTCTCATGGTAATCGGCGGTACGGCGGGCAGTTTTTTGGGCGAATACCAGGCGGGCGGCGTGATTCTCGTGCTCGGCCTGGGCGCGGACGGCCGGCAGATTATAGGGAATTTCCCCTGCACAGGTATGCATGGCGGCAAAATATTCCTGCGCGGCGACTGCAGGGACATCCGCTTCCCCGGCCAGGTTACGGCAAAAATTGCAGCGGAGGACTACCGGCAGGAAATCCGCGCATATGTCGCCGAGTACTGCGCGCTGTTCTCCTGCGATACGGAGACGGTCATGAACAGCCCGTTCACCGTCATAACGCCGGACAGTAAAAATCCCTATAAACAAATGTATGTGGCAAACTAGAAAAGGAAGGGCAGAATGATGAAGTATTCAAAACAAGAGGTCATGCAGTATGTGCAGGAGGAAGACGTGAAGTTTGTCCGCCTTTCGTTCTGCGACGTATTCGGCCGGCAAAAAAACATCTCCATCAATTCGGCGGAGCTCCCTCGCGCGTTTGAATACGGCATTGCCTTTGATGCTTCCGCCATCGCCGGTTTTGGAGACGAGACGCATTCCGATTTACTGCTGCACCCGGAGTCTGAAACCCTGGCGCCGCTCCCGTGGCGGCCCGAACACGGCAGGGTCGTACGCATGTTTACCCGCATCTCCCATCCGGACGGGCAGCCCTTTGCATGCGACACGAGAAGAATTCTGAAACAGGCGGTCGCAGATGCGGCACGAGCCGGATACCGTTTTTTCTTTGGCGCTGAACAGGAGTTCTATCTGTTTAAACTGGACGAAACCGGAGAACCGACGAAAAACCCCTATGACAGGGCCGGATATATGGACATTGCCCCGGAAGACGGCGGGGAAAATATCCGGCGTGAAATCTGCCTTACCCTGGAGCAGATGGGGATACGCCCGGAAAGCTCTCATCACGAAGAAGGCCCCGGACAGAATGAAATTGACTTCCGCTATTCCGACGCGCTGACCGCGGCCGACAATGCACAGACCTTTCAGACCGTTGTAAAGACAGTGGCGCGCCGCAATGGTTTGTGGGCGGACTTCAGCGCAAAGCCTCTCCCCAACGAGCCGGGAAATGGTTTTCACATCAATATATCGGTCAAGGCGGACGACGGTTCGGATCATCTCGGTGAAATGATCGCGGGCATACTGGACAAAGCCGCGGATATGACCGCGTTTTTGAACCCTACGGAAAACTCCTTTGCGCGTTTGGGAAACTGCAAGGCGCCGGCCTATATATCCTGGTCGCATGAAAATCGCTCCCAGTTAATCAGGGTCCCGGCAGCGACCGGCGAATACCGCCGGGCAGAGCTGCGCTCTCCCGACCCGGCGGCAAACCCATACCTGGCGTTTGCCCTGATGATTTATGCCGGAATCTACGGCATAAACAACAGGCTCACCCTGCCGGACGCCGCTGACTTCAATCTCTTCAAGGCCGGCGGCACCAGAATAAAACACATCCAGCGCCTGCCGGCAGATTTCAGTTCCGCCTGTAAAGCGGCAGCGGAAAGCGCGTTTATAAAAGAACATCTGCCCGCTGCTATTTTGGATTCATACTGCCGCAGATAGACTTTTTTACAGCCAGAAAGGAGGGGAGAGGCAAAATGCACCTGGAAGAACGGGCGTATAGTGTTCTGATCGCATCCGCGGCGGAGAACTTCAACGCCGGCTTGTCCTCCCTGCTCCCCTGTGCTAAATACAGCCCGGCTCTTACTGTATCCAGTATCAGCGCGGCAAAAAGGGCGGTTGCTGAACGGGCGTACGACTATATCATTATCAACGCCCCGCTTCCCGACGGACCGGGCACGCGATTCGCCATCGACGCCTGCAACTCCGCCAACACTGTCGTTCTCCTCCTGGTCCGCGCCGACCTGCACGCGGAAATTCATGACCGAGTCGCACAGCACGGCGTATTTACCCTTTCCAGGCCCATCTCCAAACACGCCATGGAAACCGCCCTGCAATGGATGGAAAGCGCCAGGGAGCGGCTGAGGAAATTTGAGAAAAAGTCGGTTTCCATAGAAGAAAAAATGGAGGAGATCCGCATCGTGAACAAAGCCAAATGGCTGCTGATACGCGAACTGAAAATGGATGAACCCGAAGCGCACCGGTATATCGAAAAACAGGCAATGGACCGCTGCGTCACACGGCGCGAAATTGCCGCGGAAATTATAAAGCTGTATTCGCAATAAAAGCACCGAACGGCAAGTTCCCTTTCCATCCTGTACTTTCCATTCTCCATCCAATCCGGCGGCGGGCGGGGATTCCGTCTGCAGCCGCAGCAGCGCCCCTGTTCTCCGGCGCTTTCTCCGTCCCGCGCATTTCCCCGGAATTGCGCGGCAAAACAGGAAAACCCCGGAGCAAACTGCTCCGGGGCATGGAAGGACACAGATTATAAATAATACTCCATCGGATAAGTCAGATAGGAGTGGGGCTCCAACTGGTCGCAAGTCACATAGCCTGCCGGCGCAAGCAGCAGGGAGGGAATGCGGTTGACAACCGTGGCGCAGGTGTGCTCGACTGTTGCCGGCTTTACGACATGGAACTCCGTATTGGGCTCTCCGGTCAGCCACCAGTCGCACATATCTCCGTCTTCCGGTCCGTACACCTTGCCTATCGTCTCTTCCTCAATCGTGATGCCCTGCAAGGTTTCTATCGTCACCACGGCGGACATGCCGATACATTTGCCTGCCGCTATCGTCTGCCCCAGAGTTGCGCTGTAAACATCATGGTCCACAATGTAGGGGACGTGCTTCTGCGAGATGGACTGAATGGTAAGGCCAAGTTTGTTGCACAGCGCTTCGCTGGCGTTCCAGGCATAGGACGGCTCAAACTCGGCGGGATGGGCAATTTTCGCTTCAAATTCTTCTTTTGTCAAATTGCAGCCGTGCGCCTCAGCCAGCGCCAGACCATAATCCTCGACATTATAGCTGTACGCGCCCTTGATCTTCGTCAGCTTGTGGCAGCCGCTGGCAACCATGGCGACGATATTGATCCAGAAAATATCCTGCATTCCCGACCCGGTAATGGTACAGTTATTCTCCTTGGCCAGGGCGTCCAGCCGGTTAATCTGCGCGGCGGAAGTGACCCAGGGATAAATGGCTTCCTCGCAGGTGGTGATCACATTGATACCGCGGGATACGCACTTTTCCACATGGTCGTAAATATCGCCGATAAAGCTGAACAACGTTACGATGGCGACGTCTGCGTCGCACCCGTCGAGAACCTGATCCGCATCGTTGGAAATCAGGATGCCGGTCTTTACCCCGAGTTCGGCGAAATCGCCGACGTCCATACCGACAATTTCAGGGTTCACATCGATCGCGCCAACGATTTGCGCGCCGTGTTCGTAGAGATACCGCAGGGTGTACTTTGCCATTTTACCGCAGCCATACTGCACAACTTTGATCTTATCCATAAAACAACCTCCTTTATTCCCTGCATAGTGTTTCCTGCAGGAGTTTTAATTATTAACTAGATTATAAACCCTCAACCCGCAGTAGAGTCAAGCATGAAAAAACAAATATTTATTTGGGAAACTCGACAGGGATCTGGAGTTTCAGGAACATACTGCGGTGATCGCTGTTGAAAACGTTAAACCCGGTCATCACTTCGCAGATATAATCGCCGGCGATTGTATAGCGGTTTTGTTCGCAGTATTGTTTCAGCTTTCTGGCGCAGTCGATTTCATCGTCGTAATTGTCAAGGTATGTACAGGCGTACATTCCGCTTTCGATAATTTGCAGCGTCTTATGCGCGTTATGCTCATGGCGCGTCGCAAAAATAAAAATCTGATTTGCGATAAACCTGTCGTTTGCAAAGTCTTCTTTTGCAATAGTCGTACCGATGTTATAGGAGTGGATCTGCTGAAAATTATTTTTTTCCAAAGCCCAATGAAACTCCAGCAGCACCTTTTCAAAGCAGCGCATATCGCTGCTGTAAAAATTGGAGGAGCATGGCATGCCCCATATATAGCGCTGATCGATGTATTCCAGCGACATCGTCCCCGTAGCGGGCGCTTTCCGATACCGTTCAATAGATACAATCGCGCGTTCCACCGCGTCGTGCCGGGCCTTGAGCTGCCGGATCTGCGCATGAATCTGTTCATTTTTTTTCGCCAATATATCTTCGATCAGCGTGAGATCTTCCTTTTGAAAAATCTCGGCAATTTCTGAAAGGCTCATCCCCAGCTCTTTCATGTACGCAATCATGTCCAAACGCGCGTTTTGATAAATGTCATAATATCTATACCCGGTGTCAGGATCGGTATATCGGGGCTTCAACAGACCTTTTTCATCATATAAACGCAAAGTTGAAATTGAGACGCGGTTCAGTTTTGCCATCTTGCCAATGGGCAACAAATCCTCTTTCATGCCGTCCTCCCACAATCAATATATAGAGAGTTTAGCGCGCTTTCACAAAATATGCAAGTAGTATTTTACAAGGATAACCAGCCAGACGGACCGCCGCTTTCGACTCGGCATTCAATTTATTCATGAAAATTTAATCTGGGCACCTTTGGGGTATTGAAATTTCGCCTTAAATGTAGTAAGATTGAACAATATTGACATATCAATAAACGGTATTATTTTTTCATAACCAGCGTTCAATAAATATTTATATATTTCATAAAAGGAAGGTAAAACATGATGAAGACGAAAAGACTGATCGCTATTGTTTTGGGCGCGCTGATGACGCTGTCCTGTTTCTCCGGCTGCGGCGGCGGTTCCGGGACTGCCGGGTCGGGCGCCAATGAGCTGATGATCGGCGGCGCGGGGCCGCTTACAGGCAGCACTGCCATATACGGTATCGCCGTAAAGAACGGCGCGGAACTCGCGATTAACGAAATCAATGAAGCGGGCGGCGTCAACGGTATCACTTTCAAGCTGAACTTCCAGGACGATGAAAACGATGCGCAGAAGAGCGTAAACGCCTACAATAAATGCGTTGACGACGGCTGCAAAGTCTTCCTCGGCCCGGTTACTTCCATCCCCTGCGTATCCGTTGTGGAAGAGGCGGCGTCAAACAACATGTTCCTGATCACGCCTTCCGCTACGGCGAAAGACTGCATTTCCAGCGATAACGCCGTACGCGTTTGCTTCAACGACCCGAACCAGGGCAATGCTTCCGCGCAGTACATCGCGGACAACAACCTTGCGAAAAAGATTGCCGTCATCTATGACAGTTCCGACGTTTACTCCTCCGGTATCTACGAGACGTTCGACGCCACCGCCAAGGAAAAGGGACTGGAAATCGTTTCCGTGCAGTCTTTCACCTCCTCCAATAATACCGACTTTTCTGTGGCCCTGCAGAAGATCAGCGAAAGCGGCGCCGAGCTGGTATACCTCCCCTTCTATTATCAGCAGGCTGCGCTTGTCATCCAGCAGGCGGCCAAAGCCGGCTATGATTTCAAGTATTTCGGCTGCGACGGTCTTGACGGACTTGTGAAACAGCTGGACGCGGACGCGGACCTCGCCGACGGCGTCATGCTCCTGACCGGCTTTGCCCCCGATGCCAGCGACGAGAAATCCCAGGCCTTTGTCAGCGCGTATGAAGCCGCGTACGATGAGACCCCGACCCAGTTTGCAGCGGCAAGCTACGACGCTATCTATGCCATTAAGGCGGCTCTTGAAAAAGCCGATATCAGTGACGCCAGCATCTCCGCTTCCGACCTTTGCGACGAAATTCTGGCCGTTATGACGCAGATCACCGTTGAGGGCGTTACCGGAACGATCACATGGGGCGAGGACGGCGAACCCAACAAGGACGCCAAGGCCGTCAAAATTGTAGATGGCGCTTACCAGTCCATGGACTAAAAACTGAACAGATTTTAAGACGGGCGGTACCGTATTCTTTTTGCGGTACCGCCCGGGTATAATTACCGGATAAAATCAGTGTTTGAGGTGAAATAATGGCTTTTCTCAATACGCTTATCAGCGGAATCGGCCTGGGCAGCATGTACGCCCTGATCGCCTTGGGTTACACCATGGTTTACGGCATTGCCAAAATGCTGAATTTCGCTCACGGCGACATTATCATGGTCGGCGGAATCGCGACCTATGAACTGCTGTCCAATATAGCCGGCATATCCCCTATCGTCGCCATCGTTGTTGCGGTCGCCGTATGCACGCTGCTTGGCGTAACCATCGAAAAGGTGGCGTATAAGCCGCTGCGGAAAGCATCGTCTCTCGCAGTGCTTATTACGGCGATCGGCGTGAGCTATTTCCTGCAGAATGTGGCGCTTCTCGCCTTCGGTTCAGAAAACAAATCGTACACCATTGCCGCGCTTGATTTCAAATGGCAGATTACGGAGACGTTCGCCGTGCAGGGTTCCACGATTGTCAACGTGCTTTTCACCGTCGTTATCATGGTCTCCCTCACCCTGTTCATCAAGTATTCAAAGCACGGAAAAGCCATGGTCGCCGTGTCTTCCGACAAAGACGAGATCGGAAGAGCGTC
>CAJLRT010000031.1 GCA_905209135.1 uncultured Eubacteriales bacterium | reverse complement strand
ATGCCCTGTTTTTGCGAAGCATATAAAAGTCGGAGCAGGCTGCATATCGCTTGCTCCGACGGGCTATGAAAGGATATTTTCCGCCCCGGCGGCTTTTGTAAAAAACCGCCGCAAGCTGTATACAGCTTGCGGCGCAATGGAGCGGGAAACGGGATTCGAACCCGCGACTTTCGGCTTGGGAAGCCGACGCTCTACCGCTGAACTACTCCCGCGCGAGAATTTCTATTCAATATTATAACAGCTTTCCGGAGAATTTCAACCAATTTGCGAAATAAAATAAAAGATTTTCTTCCCAAAGCGGGACAGGTGTGTTAAAATAATACTAACTATGTGGTTTTTGAACGCGCATATGAAGAAAAAATCACCCGCGCCGCACAGAAGCGGGAAGGAGAGCGCATACATGCGAAAGAGAATCATAGCCGTATTGATGCTGGCCGCAGTCTGCCTGCCGCTGTGCGGCTGCAACCTGATCGACGGCAATGTCAAAACCATGCTGCGCGCGCCGCAGCCGAACAATATGCAGGAACAGTTGACGAGCGCGATTACGGAAACGCTGGGCGCCAACCTCACGTATGTGAGCCCGAAAAGCGGGAAGACGAACCTGCGCCAGCCCATTATTCTCACGGATCTGGACGGCGACGGCAAAGACGAAGTTATCATCTTCTACAAGCCGGAAACCAGCGCGGATACGGACGCGGCGAATATCGCCGTGTTCAAGGAACAGGCGGACGGCCAGTGGCAGCAGTGGAAGAACATCCAGGGCGAGAGCGGGGAAATCGACTATATTGACCTTTGGGATTTTGACGGCAACGGCGTAAACGACCTGCTGGTCGGCTGGAGCCGGGGCGAGTCCGCGCCGAAAGTCCTCACCGCGTACGACCTGCAGCCGGATACGCAGAGCGCGCCGCTGTTTCAGGAGACATATACGGAAAGCCGCTTTTTTGAGGAAAAGGACAACCGGTTCATATTCATTCTGAACATAGCGGATAAAACGGCCGGCACAGGCAGCGCGAAGATCATGGCGGTGCAGGACGGAACGCTGAAAGCCGTCGCGACCTGCCCGGTGGACGGCGCGGGCGACGGCGTGCAGGACATCAAGTATGCGCGCATCAACTCTCGGCAGTACGCTGTGATTCTGGATATCAAGCGCGGCAACAATATGAGCTCGCAGTTTTTGTTCTGGGACGAAACCGGCCTGACAAACCCCTATTTGCGGGACGGCGCGCTCAACCCCGCGCTCATCCGCGAGACGTCGTTTCCCTGCCTGGACATAGACAAGGACGGCATCGTGGAGGTTCCTACGTCGTGGAGCCTGCCCGCATATCCCAACCTGTCCGCGCAGGAGGGGAGCAAGATGCTGGTGCTGACCGACTGGTCCATGCTCAATATCAAGGCAAGCGAGCCGGACAATACCCTGCCCGCGCTTGTGCACGATTTTTACTGCATCATGAACAGCGCCTACGGCTACTACTACATCATGCCGGCCGAATGGGTGGGCAAAGTGACCTGTTACCAGGCCAAGGACAACAGCATGCACTTTTACTATGTGGGCAGCACGGGCGAATCGGAGCAGGCGCAGCACATGTTTTCCATCTACCAGATGACGGAGGAGGAGCTCGCCAACCGCCTCAAGCTCGGAAACTGGTATGAGCTGCGCAGCGAAAAGGACTCGGATAAACTGTTTGTCATCAACATGGCGTCCAACATGTCGGAAGAGGTGCAGATGCTGGCCGGCACGGTGGTGGACAGCCGGAAAAACTGGATCCAATATAAATAAACTTACAATATGGAGTTGAGTCGTATGAGAAAGATACTTGTTCTGGAAGACGAGGCGACGATACGCGAATTTGTAGTAATCAACCTGCGGCGTTCGGGGTATACGGTCGTGGAGGCGGAGACGGGCGAGTCGGCGCTGGAGCTGCTGCGCGCCAACAGCGACACCGACATCGCGCTGCTGGACGTCATGCTCCCCGGCATCGACGGCTTTGAGGTGTCCAAGCAGATGCGCGCGGCCAACCCGCAGCTCGGCATCATCCTGCTGACGGCAAAGACGCAGGAGTCGGACAAAGTGACCGGCTTCATGTCCGGCGCGGACGACTATATCACCAAGCCCTTTTCGCCCAGCGAGCTGCTGGCGCGGGTGGACGCGCTCTACCGCCGCCTGTCCTTCTCCAAGCGCGACGAGGGGAAGGTCTACCGCTCCGGCCCGTTCGCGCTGGACCTTGTGAGCAGAACCTGCACCAAGGACAATATCCCGATCGAGCTCACCCAGGTCGAGTTTATGCTCATGAAAGTATTTCTGGAAAACAAGAACGTCGCGTTGTCCCGCGCCATGCTCCTCAACAAGGTCTGGGGCGACGACAGCAGCAGCGAGGAAAAAACGGTGGATGTGAACATGCGCCGGCTGCGCATGAAGATCGAGGATACGCCGTCGGAGCCGAAATATATCACAACGCTCTGGGGCTTCGGCTATAAATGGACGGAGGAATAGTCCTGTGCACAGCAAATCCGGAAAGGGGAACACCGGCGTGAAGAAGCGGCTGCCCAGAATCACCGTGCGCTGGATTACCAGCGTATTCGGCGTAATCGTACTGATCCTGGTCGGGTTTGAGCTCACGATCAGCGCCGTCATCTTTTCCTATTATCACAAAACGGTTGAGAACTACCTGACGCAGAAAGCGGAGGAGATGATTCTCAACTACAACCTGAACCTGCAGCAGAACAACTACACATACCTCACCTACACCTGGGCGGCCGATTATTTTAAGGACCAGAACCTGATGGAACTGCAGATCCTGACCCCGGAGGGCGAGTGCCTGTACACGAGTATCGGCTACGCCATCGGGCAGGACGGCGCGTCCGCCTCGAGCGACTTTCTCACAGCGCTGGGCACGGGGAATACGGGCGTGTACAACGGCCGCAACCCCGGCACGAACGAGCGCATCATGGCGGCGAGCGTGCCCATCCTCGACGTAAACGGGGACACGGTCGGCGTGCTGCGGCTGCTCACCTCGCTGGAAGCGGTCAACAGCCATGTGTGGGTGCTCGTGTTTACCACCATGGCCATTTGCCTTGGCATCATCCTGTTCGTCTTTACAACCAACTACTATTTTATCGGCGGCATCGTATCGCCCCTGCAGCGGATCACCGAGACGGCCAACCGCATCGCGAAAGGGGATATGAGCGCCCGGATCGACAACCAGTACCGCGACGAGGTCGGCGACCTGTGCGACTCCATCAACAACATGGCCGCGGAGCTGGCCGAGAACGACAAGATGAAAAACGACTTCATCTCCTCCATCTCGCATGAACTGCGCACGCCGCTGACCGCCATCAAGGGCTGGAGCGAAACCATGGCCCTGTGCGACCCCGTCAGCGACCGCAGCACGGTCATGCGCGGCCTGTCCGTCGTCAACGACGAGGTGGAACGCCTGTCCCACATGGTAGAGGAACTGCTGGACTTCTCCCGTATCCAGAGCGGGCGCATGCGCGTCATGATGGAAAACGTGGACCTGTACGCGGAGGTGGAGCAGGTAATCCTCATCATGCGCGAACGCGCCGCCAAGGCGCGCATTGCGCTGCAGTTCAACGTACCGGAGGACATCAACATCGTCGTCCTGGGCGACGCCGACCGGCTCAACCAGGTATTTATCAATATTCTCGACAACGCCATCAAGCATTCCAGCGAGGACACCACCATCAAAATCTCCATCGTGGAGACAGCCACCCACGCCGCCGTCTGCATCGAGGACGCGGGCGAGGGCATCCCGGCCGACGAGCTGCCGCATATCAAGGAGAAATTCTTCAAAGGCACCTCCTCCAAGCGCGGGACCGGGCTGGGCCTGGCCGTGGCGGACGAAATCGTGCGCCTGCACGGCGGCACGCTGGTAATCGAGAGCGAGCTCGGCAGGGGCACGAAAGTGACGATCGTCCTGCCCAAGAAGGCGCCGCCGGCGCCGGAGGAAGAGGCGGAATAATGGAACAAAAACCCGTACAATCCATGCATATTGAACAGCCTGCGCCCGCACAGTCCCCGCAGCCGGCCTGCGCCGCGCAGCCCGTGCACAAAACCACCATCGGCGGCCAGGCGGTCATCGAGGGCGTGATGATGCGCGGCCCGGAAAAGACCTGCGTCGCCGTCCGTAAGCCCGACGGCGAAATCGAGCTGCGGGAGCTCAACGTTTCGCAGAAAAAGAGCGTATGGAAAAAAATCCCCATCGTGCGCGGCGTGTACAACTTCGGCGCTTCGCTCGCGGTCGGGTTCAAGGCGCTCAATTTGAGCGCCGAGGTCTCCATGACCGAAGAGGTCTCCGAACCCACGAAGTTCGACAGGTTTCTCGATGAAAAGCTCGGCGACAAGGCGGCGGGCGTAATCACGACTTTTACCATCGTCGTCGCCGTCCTGCTGGCGCTGGCCCTGTTCATCCTGCTGCCCTATTACCTGGCCCGGGGGATCGAATGGGTGTTTCGTACCGAACTCGGCTTCTGGTTCTATCTGGCGGAGGGGCTGGTGCGCATCCTCATCTTCCTGCTGTATATTGTGCTCGTCTCCCGCATGCCGGATATAAAGCGCCTGTTCCAGTACCACGGCGCGGAGCATAAGACGGTGCACTGCTATGAGCACGCCGAAGCGCTGGAGGTGGAGAACGTGCGCAGGTACTCCTGCCTGCACAAGCGCTGCGGCACCAACCTGCTCCTGATCGTCATGATCCTGAGCATTCTGATCTTTTCGATCATCCAGGTGCAAAACCCCATCCTGCGCATCGTCCTGCGCATCCTGCTGCTGCCGGTCGTCGCGGGCGTTTCCTACGAGGCGCTCAAGCTCATCGGCCGGTATGACAACTGGTTCACCCGCGCGGTCAGCGCGCCGGGCATGCTGCTGCAGAAGCTCACGACCAGCGAGCCGGACGACGGACAGATGGAGGTCGCCATCGCCGCCCTCAGCGCGGTGACGACGGGCGACCGTGCGGACGACGCATGGTAAACGCGTTTGAGCGCCTGTACTGGGACGGCGTTTCCCGCCTGCGCGCGGCGGGCGCGGACGCGCCGGAGTTTGCATGCAAATGCCTGCTTGAGCATGTATTCCAGCGCCCCAGCGCGGCGCTTCTGTGCAGCGGGGCGCCGCCGGACCCGGAGCCTGCGGCCCGGTACTGCGCGCTTGTGGAAAAGCACGCGTCCGGATACCCGCTGCAGTATATTGTGGGCGAATGGGAGTTTCTGTCCCTGCCCATCCGCGTCGAGGAAGGGGTCCTGATCCCCCGGCCCGACACCGAAACGGTCGCGCTTGCCGCCGCCTCCTTTCTGGAGGGCAGGGGGCCGGGCGCGCGCTTTCTGGAACTGGGCAGCGGCAGCGGCTGTATCTCCGTCGCGCTGGCGAAGCGGACCGGCTGCAGCGGCGCCGCGGTCGACGTCAGCGAAACGGCCGTGCGCCTGACGCGGGAGAACGCGGCGCGCAACGGGGTGGATTCGCAGCTCTGCATACGCCGCGCCGACCTGTTCTCGTTTTACCGGGAACTGCCGGACGGCGCGTTTGATCTCATCGTATCCAACCCGCCCTACCTCTCGGCGGCCGAACTCGCGTGCGCCGACCCCTCCATCCGCTTTGAGCCGCGCGAAGCGCTCGACGGCGGCGAGGACGGGCTGGCGTTTTACCGGTTCATCGCGGCGGCCTACGCGCCGAAGCTGCGCGAAGGCGGCGGCGTCTGCTTTGAAATCGGGTACAGCCAGGCGGACAGCGTCATGAATATCCTGCGCAAAAACGGCTATATCCATCTTGGCAGGCAAAAGGACTACGGCGGCAACGACCGCGTGATTATGGGGATTCGCGCGCCGCGCATGGGCGCGCTTGACGAATGATAAGGAGAGTGAACACATATGCGGGACGATTTTGCAAAGCGGCTCACGCTTGTGCGAAAGGAGCGCGGCATCTCGCAGAAACAGGCGGCGGCCGATTTGGAGGTCTCGCAGGCCCTGCTGTCCCACTATGAGCGCGGCGTGCGCGAATGCGGGCTGGAATTTGTCGCCCGCGCGGCGCGGTATTACGGCGTTTCGAGCGACTATCTGCTGGGCCTGTCCGCGCACCGGTCGGGCGAAATGCTCTCCGGCGACGATCTGCCCGATCCGTCCGAGTCGCAGGACAATAAAGGCACGCGCGGCGGGCTGGCCAACCTGCTCGGCAAACGCCTTGTCTTCAACGCTCTGGATATGATCTACGACGTGGCGGCGGGCACGGGCAGCCGTCCGCTCTCCCATTCGATCAACGATTATTTTTATCTGTCCGTATACAGGGTGTTCCGCATGCTTTACAGCGCCAACCCGGACAATGAGGAGGATTTCTTCCTCATCGAAAAGGAGCGCGCGCCCTACTATTGCGTAGCGGCCCTTGCCGAAGCGGAGGCGGCAATGCGCGCCGCCTGCGCGGAGCTGGGCGAAAACGCGCCCGCGCTCGGCCAGGCGATCATCGAGCAGCAGTACGACCGCCGCGCCGGCGGCGTGCTCAACCTTGTAAAAAACGCGGAGGCGCTCGCCAGGCGCTGAGCGAAGCGGCGGCCGGCCCCTGCCGGCTGCAAAGGCGCGCCGCGCCATATTGCTTTGAGAGACGCAGGATACTCCTGCGTCTTTTTAATTTCAAAAAATTACCGAAGCATGCATAAAATTTTTTCGGCCGCGCATAATACAGACGAAACTGAAATTGAGGTGAAATCAGATGATTATAGACAGAATCGCACTGATCCTTACCATTATCGGCGCCCTGAACTGGGGCAGCATCGGTATTTTCAAGTTCGACTTCGTCTCCTACCTGCTGGGGCATGAGACCACCTGGAGCCGCATTGTGTTCACGCTGGTGGGTCTTGCGGGCGTGTGGTGCATTTCTCTGCTCTTCCGCAGCCGCAACGAAATCCTGGACGACGGCGATAAATAACAGGGGTCGGTACGCAGCGGCAAAAACGGTGTTTTGACGCCGCCGCAGAAAAAGCCCGGGATGTCTCCCGGGCTTTTTTGCATGCGGCGGCCCGTAGGTCCGGTATAGTTTCGCCGCGCGTAGGCAATACTATGAGACAGGGTTGCAAAACAGGCGCGGACGCAGCATGAGCCGGGCCTGCGGACCGTATACTGTACCAACACAGGCGAAAGGAAGATGTGTTTATGAAAGCTGTCATCATGGCCGGCGGCGAGGGTACGCGCCTCAGGCCGCTGACCTGCGGCATGCCGAAGCCCCTTGCCAGAATCGGCAACAAACCTGTGCTTCACTATATTCTTGAACTGCTCGCAAGAAACGGGATACATGACTGCGCGGCCACGCTGATGTACCTGCCGGAGCAGATCAGGTCCTACTGCCGCGAACACACGCCCGCGGGCGTGAACCTTGTCTTTTTTGAGGAAAAGGAGCCGCTGGGCACGGCTGGCAGCGTCAAAAACTGCGAGAGCTTTCTCGATGAGGATTTCATCGTCATCAGCGGCGACGCCATGTGCGATTTTGACCTGAACGCGGCGGTCGCATACCACCGCCAGCGCGGCGCGGACGCGACGCTGCTGCTCTACCGCGTCAGGGAACCGCTTGAATACGGCGTAACGATCACGGACGAACAGGGGCGCATCACGCAGTTTGTCGAAAAACCCTCCTGGGACCGCGTCTACGCCGATACGGTCAATACCGGAATCTATATTCTCAGCCGCTCCGTACTCGATATGATCGACACGGTGCCGTACGACTTCGGCAAGGACCTCTTTCCGCGCATGCTCCAAGAGGGGAGGAAACTGTACGGATACGTCTGCTCCGGTTACTGGTGCGATATCGGGAGCGTCTCGTCGTATCTGGACTGCAACTTCCAGCTTCTCGACCGGCGCATCGACGTCTCACTGCCGCCGGAAACGCCGGAGATCGTGGGCGCAAAAGTCATCCCGCCGGTCATTGTGGGCAAGGGCCTCACCGTCGAAGCCGGCGCGGTCATCGGCCCCTACGCCGTCATCGGCGACGGCTGCCGCATCGGCGCGCGCTCCCACATCCGCCACAGCGTGCTGGGCGACGGCGTCGTCGTCGGCGCAGGCGTCACTTCCCGCGGCGCGATCGTGGGCGACAATACGCAGTTGCAGGACGGCGCGTCGCTGGAACAGGGCGTCGTCGTCGGCGCAGGCTGCCGTATCGGCAAGAACAGCAGCCTCAAAGAGGGCGTGAAGATGTGGCCGGGCAAAAGCACGGCGGAGATGACGGCGGTGGGCGGCAGCCAGGTGTTCGGCACGAGCGCGCTCGGCCTGTTTGACGACGACGGCATCACCGGCGATATTACCGAAGAGATAAGCCCCGTGTTTGCCGCCCGCCTCGGCGCGGCGTTCGCCCAGCAGTATCATGACAAAATCGCAGTCTCCGGCAACTGTCCCGCGGCCGACATGCTCGCGGACTCCTTTTCCGCCGCCGCCCGGTCCATGGGCGCGGACGTCGCCGCCATTCCCGGCTGCCCGGTCAACACGCTCCGCTTTGTCACGGCGCAGTCCGGGTTTTCCTGCGGCGTCCATTTCGCCGTGCAGGGGAACAGCGCCGTCATCCGCGCGTATGAGTCGGACGGCTTCCCGCCCGGGGACGCTGCGGAAAAGCGGCTGCAGAGCAACTTCCTGCGCGAGGATTTCCATCCCGCGGACGCGGCGCACATCGGCGCGGCTCTGCCTGTGCGCGACGCGCGCCGGCAGTACGACGCCGCGCTCGACAACCTGTGCGGCCTGCTCCCGGGCTTCCGTGTCAGCGTGGCGGCGGACGACCCGCTGCAGCGCGGCCTGCTTCTGGACTTTCTGCTCTCGCGCGGCGCGCAGGATGCGCCGGGCGCTCTGGATATTCGCCTGGACGGCGGCGGCGAACGTTTCTCCATCCGTGAAAACGGGCGGGAATACAGCTACGAAACGCTGCTTCTGCTCATCGCGACCGAAGCGGCCCGGTCCGGGGTCGCGCCGGTATATCTGCCCGCAGGCGCGCCCGACCTGCCGCTTGGCAGCGAGAATATAGAAGTGCTCACCGGCGACGGCGGCGACACGCCCGCTTTCCGGCGCGGTTACCGGCATATGCCGTATGCCTTTGACAACGTCATGGCCGCGGCCCGGTGCATGGACATTCTCAAGCGCAGCGGCAGGAGTCTCAGCGCGCTCACCGAACGCCTGCCCGCCTTTTCCATCGTCACCGACGAAGTGGACGCCCAGGCCGGGCGCGCCTATGTCATGAGCCTGCTCGGCCGCATGAAAGACAACCCAATCCGCCTGGGCCGGGGCATCACCTTTGTCACAAAGCAGGGTGAAATCACCATCACGCCCAAGCGCAAAAAAGAGGCGTTTACCGTGCGCGCCCAGTCGCTGGACGCGGAGACGGCCGCCGAGCTCTGGACGGGTTTTCGGGACAAGATCAGAAAAATCCAGTCGGAGCTTGACAAAGACTAGAAAACACTATACAATATATACAATTAGAAATGTGCGTGACTGCTGGTTCTTTATCTATCCCGAACGAAATGGCAACGATCGGGCGGCTATGGCGCAGGGCGTTGGCGCCGCAGCCGCTGGATAATAGGTACTTACGGTTATGTCTGATTCTGTCAGGCTTGTTTTTTATGCTGTTTAAACGGCTCCTGCAAAAAGCGGGGGAGACATGCGCATGCGGGAAACGGCTGCAGCGGCGGCGCTGCCGGCCGCCTTTCCCCATTTCTACATATTTTGGATTCTTTGCAGTGAATAGAATACAGAAAATAAAGGAGGAAATTTTTTGGCAAGGAGCAAACAAAACCATAAAATCAAGATCATCCCCCTCGGCGGCATGGGCGAGGTGGGCAAAAACCTCACCGTCATCGAGTATATGGAAAAAATGATCATCATCGACTGCGGGATGACCTTTCCCGACGACGATATGCTGGGCATCGACTATGTCATACCAGATCGGAAGAGCACACGTCTGAACTCCAGTCACACAGTGATC
>CAJLRT010000030.1 GCA_905209135.1 uncultured Eubacteriales bacterium | reverse complement strand
CTGAATATTATATAATCCTCAATAGCTCAGTCGGTAGAGCATGCGGCTGTTAACCACTGAGGAGGCGAGCGCCGCCTGTGGCGGAAGAAGCGAGCCGCCGAAGCCGCAGCGGAACAGAGCGGATCAAGCAGGCTGTGCCTGCGCAAAGCCGCGACAATTCCGCAAGGGGGAGTTGGGAACCAACGACCCTGCGCCATGAGAGAGCATACAACTGAATATTATATAATCCTCAATAGCTCAGTCGGTAGAGCATGCGGCTGTTAACCACTGAGGAGGCGAGCGCCGCCTGTGGCGGAAGAAGCGAGCCGCCGAAGCCGCAGCGGAACAGAGCGGATCAAGCAGGCTGTGCCTGCGCAAAGCCGCGACAATTCCGCAAGGGGGAGTTGGGAACCAACGACCCTGCGCCATGAGAGAGCATACAACTGAATATTATATAATCCTCAATAGCTCAGTCGGTAGAGCATGCGGCTGTTAACCGCAGGGTCGTTGGTTCGAGTCCAACTTGGGGAGCCAGGCAGGGCCTGGAGCCAATTTGCGCTCCAGGCTCTTTTCTTTCCTCTTGGAAATAAGGGCACCGATTGGTCGGTGCCCTCATTTTTGCGAAAAGCCAGAAATACAAGGTGCGCTGCGCGACAGGATAAAGCCCGCGGCTACCATTTCGCCTGCGGCGAAAGAATCCGGCCGCCTCCAGCATGGCCGGGCCTGGAGCTCAGGGCTGGCTTCACAGGCCGGCCGGGGCGCCGAAAATACCTTTTTACCGTCAGCGTTTATGTTTGATACACGCTAACAGGCGGCATTTGTTCCGTTCGTCAAACACAGGAACCCCCCACACTTGCCTGCTA
Organism: uncultured Eubacteriales bacterium; assembly: GCA_905209135.1. Taxonomy (GTDB): domain Bacteria; phylum Bacillota; class Clostridia; order Oscillospirales; family UMGS1783; genus UMGS1783. The sequence goes on along the minus strand of CAJLRT010000030.1, from coordinate 9,129 downwards.
AGACAAGTGTGGGGGTTCATATTCCAGAATTTTGGGAACGGCGTTTTTTCCTGATTCGGATGCCTTTATATCATGCCATAATTGTATATATTCATATTCGCGGTTATTTCCAAATCTCCGCTGTTTTTACGTTCTAACAGAATTTCTTTTAAAACGGCAAGCGTTTCGTCATCCGGAGCGGAAAAACATATGGGATTTTTCCGGCAAATCCCTGTGCCGGTCCATTCGCGGCCAAAGATTTCCATGTTGTACTTCGTATTCGGGAGGTGCTTATAGCAGCCGTTGCAGCAGCCATGGCAGGGAAAAATACTGTTCCACATTTTTTCTTTTAATTCTTCACGGATGAGCATGCGTTCCAAAATATCTTTGGCCGGGAGAATGTGCCATGTGCCGTCAAAAAGTTTTATATAGCAGCCGTGATATGTGCCGCGATAATATTTTCCGTCTTTGCAGTTGTTGTAATCAATGTACTTATAATTGATGTACCAATTATAACCATGGTTTCCCGCTGCCGGCGACATTTTGTTGTTTCTTAACCATGCGGCAAATTCCAAAGCCCGCTTTTGATCGGTTTTGCTTTCCATATAGAACAAAACCGTTTCCTCAAAAGGCGGACACTTTTTCGATTTTGGCTCTTTGCCGGGCTTGTGGCTGTGAAACGGCGTTTTCGGCATTTTATCACCCCGCATAAAACAAGCATATTTCAAACTGTATGTCATTCTTAAAATAAAAAAGCGGACTTTAAGTTAAGTCGCCATTTCCGCTTGATTCCGTTCCAATCCGAATGCAAAACGGGACTGCGCCGAAGGCGGGCGAATGTCATCCATAACTGCCCGAATCCTCTGAGCAAGCACATACTCCTGCCGCCCGATCATACGAATCATTGCGATTACACTGCTTTTTTCGCAGGATTCCGTTTGCGGGAAGCGTCTGCGGCCGCCGTTTCCCGCAAAAAGCAGGGCTTACCGGGGCGCGGACGACCGCCGCTGGCAATGCGCCGTCCCTGAGATACGCGCCGGAAAGAAAACGCTGCCGCAAAACGCCGGCAGCGGGAGACCCGGCGCTGCATGCATGCCACCTCCTGCGACAGCCGCTTTGCATGAAAACCCCGGAGCCTGTGAACTGCGCGTATATATCTATACCGGCGTATAGTCCGCGCCCTGATACGCGCCCTCGTCGCGCATGCGGCGGTGGATGGCGTTGAGCACCCTTTTTTTGTCCGCGCTCCACAGGGGCGCGAGCAGGTCGGCTTTCGGTCCGTCGCCCGTGATTCTGTGCACGACGATGGCGGGAGAAAGACGGCGCAGGCAGGCGATCAGGTGCCCGATGTACTCGTCCATGGTCAGCGGCGTATACGTCATGCGGGCCAGCGGCGTATCCCGGAGCACATGCAGAAGGTGAAGCTTGACCCCGTCCACGCGCTGGCGGTTGAGAAAGTCGATCGTCTCCAGCATGTCGGCCCGCGTTTCGCCGGGCAGGCCCAGGATTACATGCGCGATCACGGATATGCCCCGCCCATGCAGTCGGCGCGCCGCATCGGCAAACAGCGCGGTGGGATAGGCGCGGTTGCAGAGGCGGGCCGTTTCGTCGCTTGCGCTCTGCAGACCGAGCTCGACCCATACGGGCAGGCGCCGGCCCAGTTCTTCGAGCAGGTCCAGGACGGCTTCGCCCAGGCAGTCCGGCCGGGTGGCGACGGACAGCGCCGCGATATCCGGATGGTCGGCTGCATCGGTTAACAGGGCGCGCAGGCGCGGCAGGGGCGCATAGGTGCCGGTATAGGACTGGAAATAGGCGATATAGGCGGGGCCGGCATCCGTCCGGCCGAGCTTTCCGCACACCTGCGCCTTGGCGCGCTCGATCTGCTCGGCCGCCGCAAGCCGCGGGTTCTGCGCAAACCGTCTCGCGCCCGCGCCGCAGAAGATACAGCCGCCCGTTCCGGCCGTGCCGTCGCGGTTGGGGCAGCTCTCGCCTGCGGCCAGCGCGAGCCGGTAGAGCTTGCGGCCGAAGGTGCGCCTTGCATAGGAATCGAAGGTATAATAGGGGCGTTCGGCAGAAAAATTATGCGGCATGGCCGTTCACCCTTGCAAGGGATTCCGTTCTGCGCCGGTTTACGGCGCGGTGAATCAGGTAGAGATAGGGCAGGCCCATATTCGTCTCCAGAAGCGAATTGACGATAAGCGTCTGCAGGCTTGGATTGCGGATTCCGGTGACGGCCAGGGTGAACTCCCATCCTAACTGGACGAGCACGCCGATCGCGAGAATCCACAGCAGATTCACCCTCTTTGCGGCGTCCTTGCAGCGGATGTTGTAGACGCATAGCCCCGCGTACCCGATAAACAGCAGCAGCGCCATGACGCCGTGATAGGAGGACGTGCCGCGCGAAATGGTGATTTCTCCGAAGCCCGCGCCGAAGTTCTGGCTCAAAAGCGCAGTGCACAGCCAGCCGGACAGAATGAGCACCGACCATTCCAGCGCGTGCCCGTCGCGGTCCAGCCAAAGCCAGATCCAAACGAAATTCGTAAACCCGTAGCTCATGGACAGCCAGAGCAGAAACCAGAACGGGTCCGCACCCGAAACCGCGCGGGTGCCCAGCAGCAGGTAAAACACGCCGTAGTCGACGAGCATGTACAAAACGCCGCCCAGCAGCCCGGCAATCGCGGCCTGATAGCGCTTTGTCCACAGGAGAACGGCCAGCAGAATCAGCAGAAAGGCGATGTCCAGCAGGATATACAGCCCGTTCATGCTGCGCGCGGCAATGACTTCCGTGCCCATATGCGCGCCCCCTATTCTTCCGCGCGGCGGATGCCGTCGAGCTGCGCGCGCAGGTTGGCCTTGACCGCGTCCACATATCCTTGGCGCAAAAAGGCCTGCTCCGCCCGTTCCGCCTCTGTCAGCCCCTCCGGAGTCTGCGATTTGCGGTACAGCTCTCCGATGCGCTGTATCTGTTCCTGTGTCATATAAACCCTCCTAATTCACTTTGACAGGCTTGCCGGCATCCTGCTCAAGCCGCGCGGCAAAGTCCTTAAGCGCGTCGCCGCGCAGCATATCCGGATTGGTATAGGAAAGCGGCATGTCCACTCTGCGGGCCTTGCCGAGGCCGAGCGGATGGTACGGCATGAGCTCGACCCGTTCCACCCCGCCGGTGCTGCGGGCCAGTGCCGCGACCGCGTCCCTGTGCTCCGGCGTGTCGTTGATCCCGGGCAGGATGGGACAGCGCAGAACGATGGCGGCCCCGGCCTGCGACAGGGCGGCGAGATTGGCGAGAATGCCGTCCGCGCGCACACCCGTATACTGCGGATACAGCGCCGGCGGCAGCTTATAGTCGAATAAAAACAAATCTGTATATGCGGCGGCGTGCAGCAGGTCGGCCCGGCGGCAGCAGCCGCTCGTTTCCATGCAGACGTGCAGGCCGGCCTCCCGGGCGCGCCGGGCCAGCTCGGCCGCAAACGCCGGCTGCGCCATCGGCTCGCCGCCCGACAGGGTCATACCCCCGCCGCTCTGCGCATAGAATACGCGGTCCCGCAGCACGGTTTCCAGCACCTCGTCCACGGACGCAGTACGCCCGATCACCTCCAGCGCGCCCGCAGGACAGCTCTCCGCGCAGCCGCCGCAGGCGGTGCAGCGGGACCGGTCCAGCCTGTGCGCGTTCGGCGCAAACAGATGCGCGCCCCTGGCGCAGGCGGCGCATGCCCCGCAGCCGATGCATTTGTCCGCGTCGAAACTGAGCTGCGGCGCGGGCGTTTTGCTCTCCGGATTGTGGCACCAGGCGCAGTCGAGCGGACAGCCTTTCAAAAATACCGTCGTGCGGATGCCCGGCCCGTCCTGGACCGAAAAGCGCTGTATATCGAAAATTGTACCCGTAATCAAGAGCCGTCTCCCTTTCGGATGAAACTGAGCGGCAGCTATCCCTGGCCGCAGGAGTAAAAGACAAAAACTATCCTCGCGCCTTATCTTACCACGCGGCGGCGCGCCTGTCAACGCATAGAGGGAAACACAGGCGCGGCGCCGCCGCCGTCGCGGAGGACTGCCGGGGCGGCGTACGGCTGGAAAAACCGGCAGCCGGAGGATATCCGGCCGCACCCTGCGCGGCGGTATGACACTGCGGCGGGACGGAAAACCGGGACCGGGCACAAAGGCGCCGTAGCGGCGCGGGGCATTCCCCTGCGGGCTGTCCGTCGGGCGCCAAAAATCGGACGCCCCGAACAAGCCCAAACGTATAATGATATATAATTAATACTAAATGTATTGTAAAACTTGCGCGAAACAGAAAAATATGGTATGCTTGCAGCAGAACACAAACGGAGGCGCGCCATGATTCTTCCCTATTTGAAAAGCATGCTCCCCTATTGTTGCGCCGCACTGCCGGCCGCCCTGCTGTGGCGCGCGCTCGCCGTGCGCCGCCTGCGCCGGCGCGGCCTGCAGACAAGCGCCCTGCATGAGGCGGGCGTGCTGCTGCTCGTGCTGTTTGCCGTCGGCCTGTGCCAGGCGGCGCTGCTGCCGCGCATTGAATTTGGGCCGGCCGGGCTGGTGTTCGACATGGGCGACCCCGCGCAGAACCGGATCAACCTGATCCCGCTGCGCATCCTCTACGACACCTATGTGGAAGTAACCGAATTCCACAATTACAGCTATCTCGTCGTCAGCTTTTTTGGCAATGTCGGGATTTTTATGCCCCTGGGCCTGCTTGCGCCTCTGCTTTGGGCGCGGGCCGACGGCTGGCGGCAGTGCGCTGCGGCCGGGTTCTGCGTATCCCTGTTCATCGAACTGTGCCAGCTTCCGCTCAACCGCTGTTCCGATATAGACGACCTGATCCTGAACACGCTGGGCGCGCTCGCGGGGTACGGGCTGTTTGTCCTGCTGCGCCGGTATGCGCCGCGCTTTGTACTGCGCTGCCGGGTCCGTCCTGCGTCCGGAATGGAGGACGCCGCGCCGGGCCTGCCCGCGGACGCTGGTAAATAGACAGATAGTATATTTATATTGCAATGTACTCATTGTAAAAAAGGCCTGCTGAAAAAAGCCTCGGAAACACACCGGTTTCCGAGGCTTTTTTATCTTTTGCGTGCGCGGCTTTCAGCGCGGTCGCACTCGTTTACAGCTTTTTTACGCCAAGGGAGGTCTTTTCTCCGTTGACGTCCCACTCGGCGGTATAGCCGTCCACAGCGCCGAACTCCAGCGTATCGGCCAGCACGTCGCCCATCACGGCGGCGCGGTTGGCGCGTAGAATCTCTTCAATCCGGCTGTTTCCGGCCTGGGTGACGGCGATGTGGTCGGTCACGTCAAAGCCGGCGTCCTTGCGCATGGTCTGCAGCTTGCTCACAAGCTCGCGGACAAAGCCCTCTTCAATCAGCGCGTCGTCCAGCACGGTGTCGAGCGCGACGGTGACGCCGCGGTCCTCCTGTATGGCAAAGCCGGCTGCGGAGGACGCGTCGATCAGCAGTTCCTCCTCCGTGAGTGTCACAGTGCCGTCGGGCAGGCGCAGCGTTACGCCGCCCTTTTCCTGCAGTTCGGCATACGCCGCGCTGCCGTCGAGCTCGGCCAGGGCGGTTCGGATCGCGCCGACCTGCCGGCCGTATTTCTGGCCCACGACCTTGAGCTGCGGCTTGAAGGTATAAGAGGTGAAACGGCTTGTGTCCGCTACCTGCTCATAGCTCTTGATGTTCAGCTCATCCAGCACGATCTGCCGGAACATCTCGCCGAGGGGCGCGTCGGACTTCACATAGACGGCGCGCAGCGGCTGCCGGTTCTTGATGCTCGCGGCGTTGCGCGCGGCGCGGCCCAGGGTCGCCACCTGCAGAACGCCGGCCATCCCCTGTTCCAGCTCCGGGTCGATCCAGCGCGTGTCGGCTTCCGGATAGTCGCACAGGTGCACGCTCACCGGTGCGGACGGGTCCACTGAACAGACGAGGTTGCGGTATATCTGCTCGCTGATAAAGGGGACGATGGGCGCGGCAAGCTTGGACAGGGTGACAAGGGCGGTATACAGCGTCATATACGCGGCGGTCTTGTCGTCCGTCATCTCCGTGCCCCAGAATCGCTCGCGGCTGCGGCGCACATACCAGTTGCTCAGCTCGTCTACAAAGCTGTCGAGCGCACGGGTGGTTTCGGTGATGCGGTAGTGGTCCAGATGTCCGTCCACCTCGCGAATCAGGGTGTGCAGGCGGGAGAGCAGCCAGCGGTCCATCACGGTCAGATGCTCGGGGTTGAGGGCGTGCTTCGTCGGGTCAAACTGGTCGATCTCGGCGTACAGTACATAGAAGGAGTAGGTGTTGTACAGCGTGGAGAGGAACTTACGCTGGCCCTCGGTCACGGCGCGGGGCGAGAAGCGGTTGGGCAGCCAGGGCGCGGAGTTGTTGCAGAAATACCAGCGGATCGCGTCCGCACCGTACGTCGCCAGCGCCTCGGCCGGGTCGACCGCGTTGCCCTTGGATTTGGACATTTTCTGCCCGTCCTCGTCAAGCACATGCCCGAGCACGAGCACATTCTCATACGGCGCCTTGCCGAACAGGAGCGTGGAGATGGCGATGAGCGAGTAGAACCAGCCGCGGGTCTGGTCCACTGCCTCGGAGATAAACGCCGCGGGGAACTGCTTTTCAAATATATCCCGGTTCTCAAACGGGTAGTGGTGCTGCGCAAAGGGCATGGAGCCGGAGTCGAACCAGCAGTCGACCACCTCCGGCACGCGCCGCATTTCCCCGCCGCACTCGGGGCAGGGGAACGTAATCCGGTCGACAAAGGGACGGTGCAGGTCGAGTTCGTCCGGGCAGCCGCCGCCCGCAAGCTCACGCAGCTCCGCTACGCTGCCGACCGCGTGCTGGTGCCCGCACTTGCACTCCCAGATCGGAAGCGGGCAGCCCCAGTAGCGGTTGCGGCTGATGGCCCAGTCCTGGATATTCTCCAGCCAGTCGCCGAAACGGCCCTTGCCGATGCTCTCCGGCATCCAGTTTACGGTGTTGTTGTTCGCCACGAGCTGCTCCTTGACGGCGGACATATCGATAAACCACGACTCGCGCGCATAGTAGATCAGCGGCATGTCGCAGCGCCAGCAGTGGGGATAGCTGTGCTCAAACTCAGGCGCGGCAAAGAGCTGGCCCTTTTTCTCAAGCGCTTCCAGCACCAGCGGGTCCGCGTCCTTGCAGAAAATGCCGGCCCACGGCGTCTGCTCGGTCATCTCGCCGCGGTTGTTGACCAGTTGGACAAAGGGCAGGTCATAGGCGCGGCCGACCTTGGCGTCGTCCTCGCCGAAGGCGGGCGCAGTGTGCACGACGCCGGTGCCGTCGGTCAGGGTGACATAGTCATTGCAGGTGATGTACCAGCCCTTTTTCGCGGGATGGACAAGGTCGAACAGCGGTTCGTACTCCCTGTATTCCAGCGTTTTGCCCGGGAAGGTATCCAGGACCTTCGCCTCGTCGCCCAGCACGGCCGGCACGAGGTACTCGGCCATATAATAGATTTCGCCGCGGCATTCTACGCGCGCGTACGTCTCGTCGGGATGGACGCAGAGCGCGACGTTTGAGGGCAGGGTCCAGGGCGTGGTCGTCCATGCGAGAATCCACGCGTCCTCGCCTTTCATTTTAAACTTGACGATGGCGGAACGCTCTTTTACGTCGCGGTACCCCTGCGCCACTTCGTGGCTGGACAGGGGCGTGCCGCAGCGCGGGCAGTAGGGAACGACCTTGAAGCCCTTGTAGAGCAGGCCGCGGTCAAAAATCTGCTTGAAAGCCCACCATTCGGATTCAATATAGGAGTTGTGGTAGGTGACGTACGGATCGTCCATGTCCGCCCAGAAGCCGACGGTGTCCGAAAAGTCCTCCCACATCTGCTTGTATTTCCAGACGCTCTGCTTGCACTTTTCCAGAAACGGCTCGATGCCGTACTCTTCGATCTGCTCCTTGCCGCTGATGCCGAGCTGTTTTTCCACCTCGATCTCCACGGGCAGGCCGTGCGTGTCCCAGCCCGCCTTGCGCGGGACATAGTACCCCTTCATCGTACGGTAACGCGGAATGAGGTCCTTGATGACGCGGGTGATCACATGCCCGATGTGCGGCTTGCCGTTGGCGGTCGGCGGACCGTCGTAAAAGGTAAAGACGGGCGCGTCGGCGCGCAGGGCAAGGCTCTGGCGGAACACGTCGTTATCCTTCCAGAACTGAAGCACTTTCTTTTCCCGGTCGATAGAGCTTTCGTTTACGTTTACTTTTTCATACATGTATTTCTACCTCCCTGTTTCAAGAACATAAAAAATCCTCGTCCCGCACGAATCCGGGACGAGGAACCTCGCAAACCACCCAATACGGCATACCAGCATATGCGTTTCCTGTAACGGCGAAAAACCGGCGACGCTTACTTCGCGCAAAGGCGGTTGGGCGCGCGACTCCAGAGGGATATTCCGCATCCGCTTTTGCACCGGGTTTGCACCTGTTCCCGGCTCTCTGCAGCATCCGCCGGATGCGTACTGGCTCTGTCATTGTCTTTATTGTTTTCAGTATACAACACTGCACAGCCGCTGTCAAGCCCAAAAGCAGACAGTTTCAGCGGCTAGATAAATTCATAGCGTATCTTTTTCGCGTGCGTGCAGGCGAGAAAGTCCTTTTCCGAATCCAGGAACCATTCCCTGTATTTCTGCGGGCAGGTCACGGCCGCTTCGTCCATTTCCGCGCGCATGGACAGGTTGTTTTCCGACTTGTACTTGCGCACGCCGGCGATAAAGTCTTTCACAATCTCGCCGAACTCGATCAGCTCCGCGTCTACGGCGCCGGGCTTCGCCCACTCGGTGAGGTGGATGGATATACTGCCGACAAAGTCCTTAAACCCTTTCTGGTAGATGTACTCAGTTTCGTGCGGGATATAGATGGCGTACATCTTCAATACATTGAGCAGGCAGTAGTAAATGGCGTACTGGGCCGAACGGCGCGCCTCATGGCCGTGGATATCCGGCTCGTACAGGCGTTCCTTGGCAATTTCAATATAGTTGTCGCACAGGTCTTTCCAGAACAGGTCGTCAATCACCTTGCGGGCCAGGCCAATCTCGTACTGGTCCAGCCACTTCTGCGCTTCCAGGATGGTCGCGTTCGTGCGCTCGATCAGCCACCGGTCGATCGGCTTGAGGCGTTCGGGCGTGTAGGCCGGATCGAA
>CAJLRT010000029.1 GCA_905209135.1 uncultured Eubacteriales bacterium | reverse complement strand
GGGGGGGGGGGGGGGGGGGGGGGGGGGGGGGGGGGGGGGGGGGTGGGGGGGGGGGCGGGGGGGGGGGGGGGGGGGGGGGGGGGGGGGGGGGCGCGGGTGGGGGCGCGGGCGCGGGTGCGGGCGCTGGTGCGGGCGTGGGTGCGGGCGCTGGTGCGGGCGTGGGTGCGGAGTGTGGGCGCGGGCAGATACAAAAGCGTCCGGCCGGGAAACTCCCGGCCGGACGCGAGGCGCGGCGCTTCAGGTCCAGCGCGCAGACGCCTTTTGGCTCCCGTACACCTCGAGCATGGCCCAGCCCGTTTCCACGAACTGGGACAGGGTCTTCTGGGTGACGCCGAAGGTGAAGAACTCCTCGGGCGCAAGGCCGTCCTCCAGATAGGCGCGGTGGAATTCCTCCACCTGCAAAAGCCGGTCAATCACCCGCGGGTCTATCGGCTCCCCGATGCGCTCCACCCGGGGCGGGTCCGCGTCGAGCACCATCTGCTGGACGCGCGGGTGCAGGGAAAAGGTCATCTCCGCGCCGGCAAGCTCCGTGAGATGATAGACCTCGCGCAGCCCCGCCGGCATGATGACGGCGCGGTAGCCCCGCTCCCGGATCAGCTGATAGGAACGCTTGGTAATGGCCAGGCCCGCCTTGGCGACGTCCGCTTCCGAGAGGCCGGCGCGCAGGTCCCGGTTCACGTCGCGCAGATAGTCGTCGAAACGGCCCAACTGCTGCACTGCGAAACACGGGCGGACTTCTATGCCGGCCGCAGCCGCGCGGGCCGCGCCGCGCTCGTACGCCTGCGCGACGGCCAGCGCCTGCGCCACGGAGAAATTCAGCGTTGCGCAAAGGGGCACGCCGCACGCGGCAAGCTCCTCGATCACCTCTACGCCCGCCTTTGTCGTGGGGAGCTTGACGGCGACGTTCGGCGCCCAGTCGCGCACCCGCCGGCCCATGGCGACCATGCCCTCGACATCGGTGGCGAGCGTCGGGTTGAGCTGGCCGAAAGCGTAGCCGTGCGCGCCGCCCGTACGCTCGAACACGCCGTATACCCTTTGCGCCGCGTCGGTCGCGACAATCCGGAGCATCTCCTCCGCGCGGGCGGCGAAGTCCAGTTCCTCCGGAACGGCTTCGACGCGCCGGCGCCAGTAGTCCGGGCAGGCGTTGAAGGTCTTGTACGTAAGGACGGGATTTGTTGTAATTCCAAGCGCGCCCATGGCCAGGCCGCGCTCAATTTCATCCGGGATGGCGCTGTCATGCCACCACTTTGTCGGCGTATGCGCCGACAGCCATTCCAGGTAATTCAGTTCTTTTCCGCCGGGTTTGGTTTCACTGCACATCATATGCTCTCCTCGTGTTCGGCTCACAGCTCGTCGGCCGGGACGAACATGGCCTTTACGCCGCGCTCCTGCTCAATGTCTTCAAACACCTGTTTCCAGTTGTCGATCGTCGTACGGTGGGTAATCACGGAGTTGAGGTCGTACCGCGCCGTCTGCATGAGCTTGAGGGATTTGTCCCAGGAGGCATAGCTTGAGCTAAAGTTGAAATAGACGTCAAGCTGCTTGTACATCGCCTCGTTCCACTTGATGGGGGTCAGGTCACGGGCGGCGATTCCGATGCCGCTGATACGGCCGCAGGGCTTGATCAGGTCCGTCATCGCGGCGATGGCGGGGGCCGCGCCGCTCGTTTCCACAACGAGGTCCGCGCCCCGGCCGCCGGTCAGGTCCATCACAAATTTCACGGGGTCTTCCTTTTCCACGTTGAGCACGTAGTCCGCGCCGACTTTGAGTGCGACCGGAAAGCGCACGGCTTCGCTTCTGGTCATGCCGCTCATGACGACCTTGGACGCGCCGCAGGACTTTGCGACAAACGCGCTGAGCACGCCCATCGGCCCCGCGCCCGAAATGTAGACCACGTCCGCGCACTCGAGCTTTGCGCGCTCAGTCACGGCATAGACGATACAGGCCATCGGCTCGCACAGGGCGGCGACGTCGTAGCTCACGCCTTCGGGGATATGGTGGACAAGGAATTCGGGCATGGCGATATAGCTCGTCATGCCGCCGTGCACGCCCCAGCCCGGGGCGCGCCGGTGCAGGCACAGGTTGATCTTGCCCTCGCGGCAGACGTCGCACTTGCCGCAGGCCTCGTTCTTCGGCTCCGCGACGACGCGGTCGCCCACTGCAAAATTGGTCACGCCGCGGCCCACCTGGACGATCTGGCCGGAGAACTCGTGGCCCAGCACGACGGGCGGCCAGTAGCGGAACTCGTCGTGGTAGACGTGCAGGTCGGTCGCGCACAGGCCCGCCGCCTTGATCTTGATGAGGACCCAGTCGTCGGCGGGAAGCTCGGGCACGTCGATATCGACCACCTCAGTCAGGCCCGGACCCTTTGCCAGCTTGCACAGGCCCTTCATTTTTGCGGACATGGTTTTACACCTCGATTCCCCTTCAGTCTGCAATTTTCTGCATATCCGTCCAGTCGGCAAGGAAGGGGTTCTTCCGCTTCGGGCCCTCGCCGATCTCATAGCCGCCGGTGACATGGATATAAGCGCCGGTGATAAAGCTCGCCCAGTCGGAGGCAAGGAACATGACCGCGCTCGCAATCTCGGCGGAGGTGCCGCCGCGGCCCAGCCACTGGAGGGTGTCCGAATAGTCCACAAACCCTTTCATATCCGCCTGCTGGCTGGTCGTTTTGCGGAACATATCGGTGTTGATATGCCCGGGCTTCACCTCGTTGATCCGCACGCCGTACGCGCCCTCGTCGGTCGCGATGGTGCGCGTCATGGTCTGGATCGCGCCCTTGGTGGCCGAATAGGCCGCGCTGCCCTCGTCGCCCATGGTGCCGACGACGCTGCCGATATTGATGACGCTGCCCCTGGTTTTACGCAGGTAGGGCAGGGCGGCGCGGATGCCGATAAAATAGGCGACCAGGTTTGTGTCGAGCACATGGCGGAACTCCTCCGCGGTGATCACGTCGCTCGGACGCTGGAGGGGGAAGTAACCCGCGTTGTTGACCAGGGTGTTGATGCGGCCGAATTCTCCGGCTGTGAACTCGACAAGGTCGATAATCTCCTGCTCCACCGTTACGTCCACGATTTTGAATATGCATTTCTGGTTCGGGTAGCGCCGGTTCATATCCGCCTCCACTGCGCGGCCGCGCGCTTCGTCCCGGCCGCAGAACACGACGTGCGCGCCCACGCCCATAAAGCCGTGCACGCAGCCGCGGCCGATGCCGGTGGTGCCGCCCGTGACGATGACGACCGAGTCGCGCAGGCTGTCCTCAATGGGCGGGACGTCGAACCGGTCCTCGATCCGGCGCAGGACTTCGTCCTCTTCGGGATTTCTCAGCTTGATTTCATAGGACATGGTTATTCTCCTTTCGCGCCGCCGGCAAACGCCGCGGCAGTGATGTTTGCAAAATTCTCCGGCCGGCCCTTGACGCCGAAGTTGTACATCAGGATCTTGCCGCCCAGGTATTTCGTGTTCGCGTCGTAATCGTACCCAACCGGCTTGAACGGCAGATAGGCCCATGTGCCGGCGGTGGTGACGAGCACGTCGGTCATATCCGCGCCGCCGAACACGAGAGAGGAGGTCTGGGGTTCGGGCGTGTCGATTTTCTCCAGGAATTTCCCGTTCGCGTCGTAGTGCATAATGCAGCTCCCGTACCACTGCGCGGACCAGATGCCGCCCTGCGCGTCCACCGTCATGCCGTCGGGGATTCCCTGCGTGTCGGGCACTTTGATGAAATCGCGCTTGTTGGAAACCGCGCCGGTTTCTATATCATAGTCGTACGCATAGATGACGCGCTTGACCGTTTCGGTGATGTAGATGGTCCTGTCGTCGGGCGAGAAGCCGATGCCGTTTGTCATATGGAACCCCTCGTCCAGGATCCGGATCGTTCCGTCCGTATCCACGCTGTAAATCCTGCCCAGCATATACCCGCCGGGGTCTTTGTCCGCATCGTAAAACGTGGTGCCGAATATGAAGCGGCCGCGCGCGTCCGCCGTTGCGTCGTTCGAGCGCAGGGGCTGGCCGGCAAATGAGTCGGCAAGCAGGGTGAACCCCCGCTGCTCGTCAAACAGGCAAAGCCCCTCATGCGTGGCGCAGACAAGGCCGCCCGGCTCGTTCATGGTAAAGCCCGACACGTGATTGCCCTTGCCGGCGAGCGCCACCTCGCCCGTTTTCGGGTCGTAGCGGTAGAGTTCGCCCGCGAGCATGTCCGACCACCAGAACTGCTTTTTCCTGTCGTCCCACATGGGCGTCTCGCCGCAGCGGTGCAGATGCGCGGAAATTACCTTGTAATCTGTTTTCATTCAGATCGCCTCCCTGTTGGTTTTCATGATTTTTTCAGTACCGTATTTCAGCGCCTCCACAACCGGAAGGTCTTCGCCCGTCAGGAACCGGACCATGGCGCCGCCGCCGGTACATACATAGCTGATCTTCTTTGCCAGGCCGTATTTGTTGAGCGCGGAGATGCTGTCCCCCCCGCCGACGACGGTGTACGCCGCCGCATCGGCGACGGCCCCGAACACCGACTTTGTGCCAAGCTCGGTGACTTCGTCTTCATATACGCCCACCGGCCCGTTGAGGAACACGGTTTTGGCGGCCGCGATCCGGGCCGAGAACTGTTCCGCCGTGCGCCGCCCGATATCCAGCAGCAGGGACGGGGCGGGAAGCTCCGACACGGGGATTTCTACGCGCGCGCCGTTTTCCACATACGCCACATCGACGGGCAGAACAAACTTCCCGCCGTAGCTGCCGAGCAGATGCTTTGCCGTTTCGACATGCTCCCAGAGGTTTTTGCTCCGGAGATATCCGGCGGATACCGCTCCGAGATCAAAGCCGGCCGCGGCGAGCATGACCTGCCCAACAAGGCCGCCGCAGAGCACCTGGTCGGCCACGCCGTCTTTGCAGACTTTGCCCATCATCATAAACGCATCGGCGATCTTCGCGCCGCCGAGGCAGAACACGGACGGGTGTTCGGGCGACTCCAGCAGGGCCGAGAGCACGGAATATTCCCGCTCGAACAGCCTGCCCATGGCGACGGGCAGCAAGCCTGCAAAGCCCATCAGCGTCGGCTGCGCGCGGTGCGCCGCGGCGAACGCGTCGCACACGAACAGGTCGCCGAGCGGGGCGAGCTTTGCGACGACCTGGGTGCGCTGCATAGCCGGAACGTCCAGGTTCAGCCTGCGCTCGAACAGGGTCATCTCCTCCGCCATGAACCGCACGTTGTCCAGCAGCAGGATCTCGCCGTCGCGCAGGGACAGGATAGCCGCCCTTGCGGCGGGGCCGCACACGTCGTCCACAAAACGCACGTCCCGGCCCAGCAGGCCGCGCAGCACGCCGCCGTGCAGATCCAGCGAGGCGAAGTTTTCATATTCGATATCGCTCCCCTGATGGGCGAGCAGGACAAGCCGCGCGCCCCGGTCCGAAAGCTCGGCTATGGTGGGCACGCTCGCCTCGATACGCGTCGTGTCCTTGAGCCGGCCGCCGGCACGGTCCACGGGCTGATTTATGTCGATGCGCATAATGACCGTTTTGCCCCGCACATCATAGTCGTCCAGCGTATGAATTCCATATTTCATGGCCGCGCTCCTGTCAGCGGGCCGCCATGCCGAGGTATTCGTTGGTCTTTGCCACGCCCTCGGCGCCGTCGGTCTGCATGGAGAGGGCGGCGCGGATTCCGTCGATACTCTCCGGGATGACTACGGATTCCTGCGGGATATTGATCGCGAACATGATATCGTCGCCGGAGTGGACGACGGATTCTTCCCACAGCGCGATTTCATACATATCGCCGCGCGGGTTGCCAAGGTCGCGCGCGTACCGGAACAGCGAGGCGTTGCCGAGAAAACCGTCCGCCAGCCGCACGACGCGGATGCGCGGATGCCGCCCCATAAGCTCCAGAAATTCCGCCTTTTCCACCCGGCGCTTTGTGTTCGCCAGCACGGTGATGATATGCCCGTGGGTCACGGGCGTATGTACGAGAATGCCGGTCGCGCCGATATGCGGCATGATGCTCATCAGGTCAACCGCCTGGTGGCTCGGCGCCTTTTCAAGCTGCAGGGCGTTGGTCAGACCCCGGTGGTAATCCCCCGGGTCGGCGACGCGCCGGATGATGGTGATGGCGACCCGGTTCACGCCCGCCGCACGGTCCAGGCAGTCCACGGCGCGGATCAGGCCGGTGGTGTTGCAGCTTGTCAGCTTCAGATAGTCCCTGCCGACTCCGGCGGCATAGTTTGCATAGCCGTGGAAAAACACATCGGCCACGCTGTTCTTCTCGCCGCCCTGGAAAATGGCCTTGCGGCCCATGCGCGCATAGAGTTCCTTGTTCTTTGCGCCAATTCCGCCCGGCGCGGCGTCGAGCATGATATCCACCTGGCTCACAAGGTCCTCAAAACTGCCCGAAACCGGTACGCCGGCTTCCGCCAGCGCCTGCTCATTTCCGCTGGATGCGTTGTAAAACGCGTAGGGCATGCCTTTTTCCACAAGCGCCCGCACCGACAATGTGGGCGCTACGTCGGCTATGCCGACAAGCTCCATATCCCCCTGCCGCGCCACGCCGTCGGCCAGCCGCTGCCCGATGACGCCGTAGCCGGCAACGCCTACTCTTATTCTGCTCATGTATTCGCCGCCTTTCCTGTGTTGTCCCCCGCTGGATGCGGGGTTTTATGGGTAAATTATACCAAGCACCTCCGGGAATTTCAATCGTTTTACGGATTTATTATCCCAATTTTCAAAATTTACAATAACGTATTTTAATGCATTTATGCATTACATCCAAATAACTCGTTGAAACGATTCTCCAATTTGGTTTTGGACGGAATGCCGGCGTATGGTCAGCCATGAAAACTGCCGGCGCGCGGATTTCCGCCCATGTAAAACAGGAGCAGGCCGGCGAGAATGACGCCGCCGCCGGCTAGGGTGTGCAGCCCCGGCCGCTCCCCTGCGGCGATATATCCGAACAGGGCGGCAAGGGGCGGGATGAGGAACATGTAATTGCTCGCGGCCGACGTGCGCGGCGCGCGGGACAGGGCCGAAGCCCACAGGACGTAGGCCGCCGCGCCGCACAG
Organism: uncultured Eubacteriales bacterium; assembly: GCA_905209135.1. Lineage (GTDB taxonomy): Bacteria > Bacillota > Clostridia > Oscillospirales > UMGS1783 > UMGS1783. The sequence continues at coordinate 2,986 of CAJLRT010000029.1, read as the reverse complement.
GACGCCCAGGGCCAGCACCAGCGCGACGGACTGCCGCGGCGCGCGCGCCAGTTCGCCCGCCGCGCCGGGCGCGAACACGCCCAGCATGAGCGAGCCTGCGGCAATGCTGTAAGCCGAGGACTGCAGCGCGCTGTAACGCTCCGTGAGCTTTCGCTGGACCAGGTTGTACGCGCTCATGGAAAGCACGGACAGAAGAATCCACAGCAGCCCGACCGAAAAGCGCACGCCGTCCGCCGGCAGGGTGAGGTTGACCATGCCGCAGAAAGCGACCGCCATTGCGATCCACTGCACAAGAGTCAGCCGTTCATGAAAGACGGCGCGGGCCAGCAGGGCGGTGAGGATGGGGGCGGTGGCGACAAGGGCGCTGCTCTGCGCCGCCGGGACGGTGACGGACCCCAGGTTGAACGCGACCATATACAGAAAAAAGCCGAGGCCGCCCGACAGGAGAAAGAGCGGGATATCGCGCGGCGCGGGCGGGCGGGCGCGCTTTACGGCCAGGACGGGGACGAGGGCGAGGGCCGCTACCGCATAGCGCAGGAAGCCGAGGATGAGGGGCGTAAAACTGCGCAGGGCAAGCCGGGTGAGCACATAGGCGAGAGCCCAGAGCGTTACGGCGCACAGCGCGCAGATATGATATGCCGGACGGCGTTTCATACGCGCCCCTCCCCTCTCTGATTCTTCTGCATGATATGCAGGGGGCGGGGCATTTATGAGACATGCTTTGCAAAGACGCGGGGACGGAGGATAAGAAAAACGGGGGCGGAAACGGCGCGGCGGAGACGGAGGAGAATTCAGGCGGCGGACATGCGGGCGAAGCGGCGCGCCGGGGGCTGCGGCGGCTTTACATGCCGCCGGCTTGCGGGCCGGGGTGCGCAGATTTTGAACGGCGGCGCCGTTTCCGGCGCAAAAAAAAGGCGCATCCGGACGGATGCGCCTTTTTCTCCGATTTATTTATTCTGCAGATGGTCGAACACGCCGCCGTACTCCGCCGCCGCGCCCAGTTCATAGGCGATCTGGGTGAGGCGGTTGTACTTCTCCGTCCGTTCCGAACGGCAGGGCGCGCCCGCCTTGATCTGCCCGGCGTTGACCGCCACGGCAAGATCCGCGATAAAGGCGTCGCCCGTCTCTCCCGAGCGGTGGGACACGATTACGTTCATCCCGCGCCGGCGGGCTTCGTCCACCGCCTTGAGGGTCAGGCTCAGCGTCCCGATCTGGTTCGGCTTGATCAGCACGGTTGTGGCCGTGCCGTTGCCGCCGCGGGCGATGCGCGCCGGATTTGTGACGAACAGGTCGTCGCCCACGATCTGGACATGCGGCAGCGCCGCCGTAATCTGCGCAAAGCCCTCGAAATCGTCCTGCCCGAGCGGGTCCTCCAGCGACTGAATGGGATAGGTGGAGCACAGCTTTTTCCAGTAGTCGATCAGCTCGGCGCGCGTCATATCCTGGCCGCGCTTGGGGAGCCGGTAGCCGTCCTGCGCCTGCCACTCGGACGCCGCCGCGTCGAGCGCGAGCACGAAGTGTTTGCCCGTCTTAAACCCCGCCTGTTCGATGGCGCGGCAGATCAGCTCGCACGCCTCCATATCGTCCTTCAGATCGGGGGCGAATCCGCCCTCGTCTCCCACCGAGACGGACATGCCCGCCTGTTCGAGCAGCTTTTTCAGGGACTGGTACACCTCCGCGCACCACCGGTACCCCTCGGTGAACGTCCGCGCGCCGGTCGGCATAATCATGAACTCCTGAATGTCGATATTGTTGCCGGCGTGTTTTCCGCCGTTGACGACGTTCATCATCGGCACCGGCATCACCCGGCCGCTCAGACCGCCGATATACTGGTACAGCGGCAGGCACAGCGCCTCCGCCGCCGCCCGCGCGCAGGCGAGCGACACAGCCAGCGCCGCGTTGGCGCCGACATAGGAGAAGTTCGGCGTGTCGTCCAGCTCCGCCAGGACCCGGTCGATCTCCTGCTGGGCGAGCACATTGCGCCCGCGCAGCAGGTTGCGTATCTCCTTGTTTACCATGCCGCAGGCTTTCAGCACGCCCGCGCCGTGAAACCGGTGATGGTCCTCGTCGCGCTTCTCCACGGCCTCGTATTTTCCGGTCGACGCGCCGGACGGCACGCATGCCGCGCTCGTCGTACCGTCCTCCAACAGTACCTCCGCACGCACTGTCGGCATTCCCCGGCTGTCCAGAACTTCGCTTGCGCGGATATCGTTGATGCCAATAAATTCATACATGGGTTTAACCCTCCATCTGCATACCCAATACGGTGGCGCAGGTTGAGCAGAGCTTGAACTCGGCCTCGGTTGCGACCGCGCCGCTGTCCGGCAGGATCAGGATCAGCGCGCCGACACAGTCGCTCTCCGCGATGATGGGGCATACGACGCTGCAGCTCACCCTGTCGTTTCCGCTGATCAGCGGTATGCGCCTTGCATCGCCCGGCCTGCAGACATAGCTGACGCGCTCCTGCATGATACGGCCCAGTTCTTCTGAAACAGGCTTATCGCCGAACTCGCGCTTGGATACGCCCGAGACCGCAAGGATGGTGTCGCGGTCGCAGACCGCCGCGCTGCCGCCCGTCGATTTCGCAAGCGCTTCGGCAAAGACCAGAACGTGCTCCGTAATGCTCTCCATGGCCGAGTACTTCTTGAAAATGACCTCGCCTTCCTTATTGGTGAATATTTCGAGCGGATCGCCTTCGCGTATCCGCATTGTACGCCGAATTTCCTTGGGGATGACTACCCTTCCCAAGTCGTCAATCCTTCTTACTATTCCGGTGGCCTTCATTCTGTTTCCTCCAAATCAATATATTTTTCAAACTGCTTTGTTCCCGCAGTATTTTCAAAAATATTGTTTGTACTAAGACCAAATTTATACAGGCGGAAAAAAATGATCCGGCAAAAAAATGAGTGGGCTGTTCGGTCCGAAAGAAAATACGGCAGATCGGAAGAGCACACGTCTGAACTCCAGTCACACAGTGATCTCGTAT
>CAJLRT010000028.1 GCA_905209135.1 uncultured Eubacteriales bacterium | reverse complement strand
CAAGGCTCTTCTTCTTGGTTTCCTTACCCGCCGCGGCAAACTGCGCCACAGAGCCGGTCGGCGTAGCCTTGGAAGCCTGGCCGCCGGTGTTGCTGTAAACCTCCGTGTCAAATACAAGGATGTTCACGTCTCTGCCGGAAGCGAGGACATGATCCAGGCCGCCGAAGCCGATGTCATAGGCCCAGCCGTCGCCGCCGAAGATCCAGACGGACTTCTTGGCGAGGAATTCTTTCTCCGCCAGAACCTTTTTAATAAGCGGGGTGTTCGGGCACTCAGGCGCGCCTTCGAGCACGGCGATCAGCTCGTCGGTCGCGTCTCTGTTCGCGGAACCGTCCTCATAAGTGGCTTTCCACGCGTCGATCGCGGCTTTGGTCTTGTCGCACGCACCGGCATAGATTTCGTCGAGATAGCCGGCCAGGCGCTCGCGCACATGGGTGCTGCCGAGGTACATGCCGTAGCCGTATTCGGCGTTGTCTTCAAACAGGGAGTTGGCCCAGGAGGGACCGAAGCCCTTGTGGTTGGTGGTATAGGGAACAGAGGGAGCCGAGCCGCCCCAGATGGAGGAACAGCCGGTGGCGTTGGCAATATACATGCGCTCGCCGAAAAGCTGGGTTACAAGGCGCGCATACGGCGTCTCTCCGCAGCCGGCGCAGGCACCGGAGTACTCAAGCAGCGGCTGCTTGAACTGAGAACCCTTGACCGTGTCGGGCTTGAAGGGGAGATCGGTCTTGATCGCGACTTTGTTGCGCGCATAGTCGAACTGATCCTGCTTCGCCACTTCTTCGGCAAGCGGCTTCATAACAAGCGCTTTTTCCTTGGCCGGGCAGGCATTGGCGCACACGCCGCAGCCGGTGCAGTCGAGCTGGGAAATGGTAACGCTGTACTTGTAGGACTCGCAGCCCTTGCCGTTCATCTTGACAAGCTGCATGCCGGCGGGCGCCGCCGCTGCTTCCGCTTCGGTCATAACGGCCGGACGGATAACTGCGTGCGGACAGACATACGAGCACTGGTTGCACTGAATGCAGTTTTCGCTGATCCAGCGGGGAACCTCCACCGCAATGCCGCGCTTCTCATACGCAGCGCTGCCAAGCGGGAAAGTGCCGTCCGCCGCGGCGGCAAAGGTAGAAACCGGAAGCTTGTCGCCGAGCTGGCTGTTGATGGGACGGAGGATGTTTTCGACAAATCCGCCGAGCGCGTCCTTGTCCGCGCTGTCGGCAGCCGGCGCATCCTGCGCGTTCGCCCATGCGGCCGGAACGTCGATCTTTACGAGGTTATCCACGCCCTTGTCAATGGCCTGCTGGTTCATGGCAACGATCTTGTCGCCCTTTTTGCCGTAGGTGGTAACAACTGCGTCTTTCATATACTTCATCGCTTCGTCAATGGGGATAATCCCGGCCAGCTTGAAGAAAGCGGACTGCAGAATCATGTTGATACGGTTGCCAAGCCCGATTTCCTTTGCAAGCCCGAAACCGTCTACCGTGTAGAACTTGACGTTCTTGGTCGCCAGGTCGCGCTTGAATTTAGCGGGCAGAATCTTGTCGAGCTCTTCAAAGCTCCAGTTGCAGTTGAGCAGGAAAGTGCCGCCCTCTTTCAGGTCGGCCGTAATGTCGTACTTGTCCACATAAGACGGGTTGTGGCAGGCCACAAAATCCGCTTTGGAGACATAGTAAGTCGACTTAATCGGCTTATCGCCAAAACGCAGATGCGAAATGGTAACGCCGCCGGACTTTTTGGAGTCGTAGGCAAAATAGGCCTGCACCTTTTTGTCGGTGTGGTCGCCGATGATCTTAATGGAGTTCTTGTTCGCGCCGACCGTGCCGTCGGAGCCCAGACCCCAGAACTTACAGGAAACAGTGCCGGCAGGCGTGGTTTCCGGATGCTCGGTCACAGGCAGGGAATGATGGGTTACATCGTCCTCAATTCCGACGGTAAAGCCGGTCTTGGGCTGCGCGGCCTTGAGGTTATCGTATACGGCGATGACGCAGCCGGGCGTCGTATCCTTGGAGCCGAGGCCATAGCGGCCGCCGACGACCTGGATATCGTTTCTGCCGGCTGAGGCGAGTGCTGCCGCAACGTCGAGGTACAGGGGTTCGCCGAGCGCGCCGGGTTCTTTTGTGCGGTCAAGCACGGCAATGCGCTTGACGGTTTTTGGCAGCGCCGCGAGGAAACGGTCCGTGGCAAACGGACGATACAGGCGGACTTTGACAAGGCCGACTTTTTCGCCCTTGGCGGTGAGGTAATCGATGGTTTCTTCAATCGTGTCGTTGACGGAACCGATCGCTACGATAACATTCTCCGCGTCCGGCGCGCCGTAATAGTTGAACAGCTTGTAGTCGCTGCCGATGGCCGCGTTGACTTGGTTCATGCAGCCCTCCACAATCTCCGGCAGGGCGTTGTAGTACTGGTTGCAGGCTTCGCGTGCCTGGAAATAGATGTCGGGGTTCTGAGCCGTGCCGCGCAGAACCGGATGCTCCGGGTTGAGCGCGTTTTTGCGGAACGCGTCGATCGCGTCCATGTCAGCCATCTCCGCGAGGGTCTCATAGTCCCAAATCGCGATCTTCTGAATCTCGTGAGAGGTGCGGAAGCCGTCAAAGAAATGCAGGAAAGGAACTCTGCCCTTGATGGCGGCCAGATGCGCCACTGCCGCAAGATCCATTACTTCCTGCGGGTTGGTGGAAGCGAGCATGGCAAACCCGGTCTGGCGGCAGGCCATGACGTCCTGGTGGTCGCCGAAAATGGACAGCGCGTGAGAGGCGAGCGCACGTGCGGAGCAGTGAATTACTCCGGGCAGCAGTTCGCCGGCCATTTTGTACATGTTCGGGATCATGAGCAGCAGTCCCTGCGAAGCGGTAAACGTAGTCGTCAGGGCGCCGGCGGCCAGGGAGCCGTGCACGGTGCCGGACGCGCCGGCTTCAGACTGCATCTCCACAACCTTAACCTGCTGTCCAAAAATATTTTTTCTTCCGTCAGCCGACCACTTGTCCACAACTTCGGCCATAACGGACGAAGGGGTGATGGGATAGATACCGGCAACATCGGTAAACGCATAGGCCACATGGGCCGCAGCAGTGTTGCCGTCCATCGTTTTCATTTTCCTTGCCATTCAATGTCCTCCTATCGATATATATATGAAATTAGTAAAACCAGGAAAGAACACAGCGCATAAAAACCGTTTTTTATGCATTGTGTAATCCTAATTAAATGCCCTGGTATGCGCAGGTAAATTTACCTATACATACCTAATTAACTATACCATTTTTTTCTCTATTATGCAAATGAAAATCATGATTATTTATGAAAAAAATATCATTAATTAGAAAAACCCCCAAAACTGCCCGTACTGAAAACAGCGTAACATAATATTTTAAAAACGCACATTTTCTGGTAATGAACAAAGAGCGTATTTCGGCTACAATAACATAGGCGGCTCTCTTTACAAAACGGGTACAATCGTATATAATACAGCCAGAATATAAAGGAGGACAAGCGTTTGTTCTGTATCCATTGCGGCGCGGATATCAGCGAGGAGGATACCGTCTGCCCAAACTGTCACGCGCAGCTTCACAGCCACCAGGCCGCGCAATTTCATCAGGCGGAGGAGCACGCGCCCTTTTCCAAGCGGGCGTTCGCGTTTCTGATCGACCTGCTGTTTATCATGGTGCTCTTCAGCCTCGTCACGTCGATTATGCGCGTGCTGGGAGTATATCTTTTGCCCGTATTGGTTATTGTATATTTCGCGCTGGGATGGTCGAGCGAAAAACAGGGAACTTTCGGCATGACATTGCAGGAAATCAAAGTCTCCGATTTTGAAACGGGGGAGAGAATCTCTTTTTCCAAAGCGTTGCTGCGTTCCGTCTGTATGCTTCTGTCGGTCGCGGTTCTGTTTTTGGGCTGTCTTTTTATGTTTTGGGAGAAAAACGGCAGGATGCTGCATGATTTACTGGCCGGAACGATGGTTACCGTTCGGAATAAGTAAAAAACCGCTTGCATTATCCAAAAATCTGTGTTATGATATTTCTACATGATTTTGGAGGTAGTTGAAATGACGGATAGTCTCTTAGCTAATATACTGGCGATCGTGTATATCATTTTATCGATCGCAATTATCGCACTGGTTTTGCTCCAGAAGGGGAAAACAGCAGGGATGGGCGCGATCTCCGGCGGCAGCGGCAATTATTTTGACACAAACGCAAACCGTACGAAGTCCGCAATCCTGTCAAAAATCACAGTCGCGGTTGCGGTGCTGATTATTGTTCTTACCATTGTCCTGAATATTGTCGGCTGAATCAAAAGAAAAGTACCGAGCGGGCCATACAGCCCGCTCGGTTTTTTTACCCAAAAACATGCCGCCGGAGGAAATCCGGCGGCATGCCTGTGTCATGCTTTTGCGATAACGATGCAGACCCATTCTTTCATGGCGTCTACATACAGAATGCGGAATCCGTTTTGGACAATAGCGTCCTGAACGTCCCGCTCCCGCTCCTTAATAATCCCGGAGAGGATGAGTACCGTGTCCTGACAGAGCAGGGGAGTCACAGAGCCGAGCAGTTCAATTACGACGTCGGCTACAATATTTGCAGTAATCACATCGTAACGGCCGTGCACGTCTGCCAGCAGATTGCTGCACAGGGCAGAGAACCGGTCCGCCACGCCGTTGCGCGCGGCGTTTTCCCGGGCGGTTTTCACCGACGTTTCGTCAATATCCGTACACACCGCCCGGTCGGCGCCGAGCAGGAGTGCGGCAATCCCGAGAATACCGCTGCCCGTACCGACGTCCAGCACGGCCTCTCCGCCCCGCAGAACGCTTTCCAGCGCCCGCAGGCAGAGCATGGTGGACTCGTGCGTACCGGTTCCGAACGCAGCGCCGGGTTCCATTTTGAGCACAATCTCATCCGGGGCGGGAAGGTAGTCCTCCCATTCGGGAACGACGACAAGCCGTTCGCCCGGCTTGACCGGCTTGTAGAAAGCCTTCCAGCTTTCCGACCAGTCGACGTCCGGAACCGCGCCGCTTTCCAGCGAGAAGGGAATCGCGCTGCCCGACAGAACCCGGGTGACATGCGCGGCGAAATCATCCGCCGGTTTCTCCGTGTAGACATGAATCCGCGCGTCTGCGCCAACTTTGTCAGACAATTCCTTTTCAACAAGGTTTGTACGTTTTACAAATACATTGTCAAACAGGTCCGAATAATCTTCCACATACATACCGGAAATATCCAGCGTATTGAGAAGCTCTGTAACGGCGTCCGTCCAGTCCGGCGCGACGGTCAGTACGATTTCATTCCACATGCGTAAAACCTTTCCGTTGTATGGGCGGCTTATTTGTTTTTGTTCTGAATGTATTCGTCCATGGCTTTGGCCGCGTCCTTGCCAGCGCCCATAGCCAGGATAACGGTTGCCGCGCCGGTAACGGCGTCGCCGCCTGCGTATACGCCTTCGCGGCTGGTCGCGCCCGTCGTCTCGTCCGCTACAATGCAGCCCCATTTGTTCGCCTCCAGGCCGGGGGTCGTCGTGCGGATCAGCGGGTTGGGGGAGGTGCCGATGGACATGATGACGGCGTCCACATCCAGAATGAAGTTGGAGTCCTTAATGGGGACAGGGCGGCGGCGTCCGGAAGCGTCCGGTTCGCCGAGCTCCATCTCGATGCATTCCATGCCGGTAACCCAGCCGTTTTCATCGCCCACGATGCGCAGGGGATTGTTGAGGAATTTGAAGATAATGCCCTCCTCCTTGGCATGGTGGATCTCCTCGCGGCGGGCAGGCATTTCCTCTTCGCTGCGGCGGTAGATGATATAAACGTTTTCCGCACCCATGCGCTTGGCACAGCGGGCCGCGTCCATCGCGACGTTGCCGCCGCCGACGACTGCAACGCTCTTGTTTTTCGTAATCGGGGTGTCGTAACCTTCCTTATAGGCCTTCATGAAGTTGATGCGGGTGAGATACTCGTTGGCGGAATACACGCCGTTGAGGTTTTCGCCCTCAATGTTCATGAACATCGGAAGTCCTGCGCCGGAACCGATAAAGATCGCCTCAAACCCGTCGGCAAACAGATCGTCGACGGAGAAAGTCTTGCCGATAACCGTATTGGTCTGAATTTTTACGCCGAGCTTCTTCAGGCCCTCCACTTCCTGGGCCACAATGGCCTTGGGCAGCCGGAACTCGGGAATGCCGTACAGCAGCACGCCGCCGGAGGCGTGGAACGCCTCAAAGATCGTAACATCATAACCGAGCTTGGCGAGGTCGCCGGCACAGGTGAGTCCGGCCGGACCGGAACCGATGATGGCGACTTTGTGGCCGTTCGGTTTAATGTCAGGAGCTTTGCGCTCGCAGTGATTGAGGTAATAATCGGCGGCAAAGCGCTCGAGACGGCCGATGGCGACAGGCTCGTTCTTAATGCCGCGCACGCACTTGGATTCACACTGCGTCTCCTGCGGACATACACGGCCGCAGACAGCGGGCAGGGAGTTGGTCTGGGTGATGATCTCATACGCCTCCGCAAACTTGCCTTCGGCGATTTTGGAGATAAAGTCAGGAATCTGCACGCCGACAGGGCAGCCGTTCATGCAGGGTTTGTTTTTGCAGTTGATGCAGCGGGACGCCTCTTCGACGGCCTGCTCTTCGGAATAACCGAGCGCAACTTCCAGGTAGTTCTTGTTGCGGACGTCCGGAGCCTGCTCCGGCATCGGAATTTTTTTCGGTGCCATATTAGCCATTGTTATGTACCCCCATTAATCTGCACTGGTGCTTTTCAACAGCGTCGTGTTCCTGTTTTTTGAATATGCTGGAACGGCGGATCGCCTCGTCGTAATCCACGAGGTGGCCGTCAAAGTCCGGGCCGTCCACGCAGGCGAACTTCGTCTCGCCGCCGACAGTAACGCGGCAGCAGCCGCACATGCCCGTGCCGTCGATCATAATCGGGTTCATGCTTACAATCGTGTGTATGCCGTATTCCTTAGTCAGGAGGGAGACGTACTTCATCATGACCAGCGGGCCGATAGCGATGACGGTGTCATACTCCTTGCCGGATTCAATCAGTCTCTTCAGCACGTCGGTCACCAGCGCCTTTTCAGCATAGGACCCGTCGTCGGTGCAGAGATAGAAATTCGTGGATACTTTGCGCATCTCATCTTCGAGAATCACAAGGTCCTTGGAACGGAAGCCGGCGATTACATCGACTTCTGCGCCCGCGTTAAACAGGGCCTTTGCCTGCGGGTATGCGATCGCGCAGCCAACGCCGCCGCCGATCACCGCCACTTTTTTCATGCCGTCGAAATGGGAGGCGATACCGAGCGGGCCGACAAAATCCATGATATAGTCGCCTTCGTTCAGCTCGCCGAGCTGCATGGTCGTCTTGCCCACCATCTGGAAGATGATAGTGACCGTGCCCTTGTCGCGGTCATAGTCCGCAACGGTGAGGGGGATACGCTCGCCCTGCTCGTCCACTTTCAAAATGATGAACTGGCCTGCAAGAGCTTTTTTCGCCACATTCGGCGCGTCGACATCCATAAGGATGACTTGGGGGTTTAGGATTTCTTTCCTCAAAATTTTATACAAAAATATCAACTCCTTGATATAATATACGAATTCAGTTTACACGCTGCAGATTCATGATGGAACCGGTCTCAGTATCGGTGAGGCTTAACGTGTCCCCGCTGATGACGAAGTCATAGCGTATTTCAATACCCGCCATGCGCATGATAAACGTTCCGGACTCGCCGCCCTGAATCAACTGGTACGTCCCGTTGTTTGTGGCGTATATGCTCTCCATATACATGCTGCCGTCCTGCGCGAAGTGGTAGGTGAAATCGGTGTCGCCGGCGTTTTCAATATTCGCGGTATATTTCCAGCTTCCCTTGAGCAGGTCCTCTCCGCGAAGAACATTCCGGATGACAAAAAAACCGACAAGAAACAGAATAATCGCCAAAATAATTGCAATTGCGATAAACGCGCCCTTGTTTTCCTTGATGATGGATCTCTTTTCCGTCGTTTGTTTTTCCATAGGCTGTACGCTCCTTTTTTTGCCGCAGTCTATTATTTTGCAAAAAGAAAGCGCGCGGTAAACACGCGCATGTCCACTCAGTCAGGGATTATTTTTTTAATGCGCGGTCAAGCCAGATCAGGCCGACGTCCAGGGCCGCGTAGATTCCGTTTTTCTCTGTTTTTTTGATAATTTTGTCCTTTAGCTTCAAATCCGGGTCGGTAGATATGAGCGACATGGTGACGCGGGTGGGCAGGCTCAGGTCCTTCAGCGGCTCGGTGTCCGTGATCTGCAGCATCAGGATGTATTTTTCTGAAGGGTCTCCATAGTAGAGCGTATTTTCAGAACGCGTCAGCGGCTTCCCCTTGTACATGAGGAAAAGCTCGTCTTTCCCTTTTTTTGTCGGCATGATGATCGACCTCCAATTCCGGATTTATTCTAGCATAAATCAAAAGGAAAGTAAAGAAAATTAGGCCCGATTAAATTTCGGTATTTCTTATACATCATAAAAGCCGGTTCATGAGCGATATTCCGGTATGTAATTCTGCTGTTTCGGGATAAGGAACATTTATTTGCATATACAGGAAATATAAGGTATAATAAAAGGACTTTAGAATGATAAAAACATTGGTTGGAAAACGCTATGAGCATATTGGAAGTAAAGAACTTATCGCACAATTACGGGGATAAGCAGCTATTTCAGAACACGGGGCTGCAGCTCAACCGCGGGGATAAAATGGGTTTGACCGGCCTCAACGGCGCGGGCAAGACCACGTTTATCAATATTTTAACAGGGACGGTTATTCCGGATGCCGGCAGTATCAAGTGGCATCCCAAAATCCGCGTCGGGTACCTGGACCAGCATGCGGCTGTGGACGAAACCCTGACAGTGCGCGCCTATCTGTCCGGCGCCTTTGCCGATCTGTTTGAGACGGAACGCCAGCTCAACGAGCTCAACGAGGCCATTTCGGTCTGCACGGACGAGGATGAACTGTACCGGCTGTGCACGAGGGCGGGGGCGAAGCAGGAGCTGCTGGAGAGCCGCAATTTTTATGCGGTCGACAGCGAAATTGATAAAATTGCGGCCGGCTTAGGCCTGACGGCTTTCGGTATGGATACGAAGCTCGGCCATCTCAGCGGCGGACAGCGCGCAAAAGTGATGCTTGCGCGCATGTTTTTGGAAGTGCCGGACGTGTTGATTCTGGACGAGCCGACGAATTTTCTGGACCAGGAACACATAGAATGGCTGACAAAGTATCTGACCATCTTCAAGGGCTCATTTATTGTTGTTAGCCATGATTTCGCTTTTTTGAACCGGGTTGTCAACTGTATCAGCGATATTGAGTTCGGCGTCATAACGCGCTACAACGGGAATTTTGAAAGCTTTCAGCGGCAGAAGGAAAGCCGCAGGGAAGAATATATCAAAAACTACCACGCCCAGCAGAAGGAGATCGGAAAACTGGAGGAATATATCCAGAAGAACCTCACCCGCGCCTCCACCTCCGCAATGGCCAAAAGCCGGCGAAAAAAGCTGGAAAAAATGCAGGTTATGGAGAAGCCGGCGGAGCTCCCCGTGCCGACGTTTCTGTTTGAGTATACGCCGCCGGTCGGGAAGACCGCGCTGTGGGTCAACGATCTGCAGGTGGGCTACGGCGAGCCTTTGCTTCCGGAGATCAATCTCGTGCTCAAACTGGGCGAGAAGATCGCCGTCACCGGTTTCAACGGCATCGGCAAATCCACGTTTTTAAAAACGATCTGCGGCCTGCTGCCGCCGCTTTCGGGCGCATACCGCTATCCGGATAAGCTGAAAATCGGGTACTACGAACAGGAAAACAACTGGGAACACCCGGATTATACGCCGTTTCAGGAACTCAAGGAATCGTTCCCCAGGCTTTCCGACAAACAGGTGCGCGGCCATCTGGCTCGCTGCGGCCTCAGGCAGGAGCATATCATGCAGAAACTGAGCACTTTAAGCGGCGGCGAACAATCCAAGGTAAAACTGTGTAAGCTGACCCTGTCTCCGTACAATCTGCTGATTTTGGACGAACCTACAAACCATCTGGACGTAAA
>CAJLRT010000027.1 GCA_905209135.1 uncultured Eubacteriales bacterium | reverse complement strand
GGCGATGACCTTGCCGTGCCGCAGGAGCATGGCCCCGTGCGGGTGGTATGCTTCAAGCGCGCGGTAAAAGCCGGCGGCCGCGTCAGAGTCCACCCCCTGCAGCTCCGGCGTGCTGCGCGGCAGCGGCCTGCGTTCCTGTTCGGTGTAATACAGCCCCTTTTTCTGCGGCTCAAACGGGTAGCCGCCGATGTGCTGGAGGTCGCCGCCGGCAAGCCTGCGCAGCATGCCCACGGTTTTCATTTGTACAATCGCGTCCACGACCGAACCTCCCGACCCGTCCAAATTTTTGAATTTTCAAAATATAATTAAATTTTACCACAAATCATATTGACCTGCAATTCATTTTTTGGTACAATAGCTTTGCTGTTTTGAAACGGCAGGTAAAAGCGGCGCGCTACTGTGGCTCAATGGTAGAGCAGCGCATTCGTAATGCGCAGGTTGTCAGTTCGATTCTGACCAGTAGCTCCACAGGACAGGCGGGAAAGACTTTTGTCTTTCCCGCCTGTTTTCTCATGTTTTGCGGTGTTCCGATATGGTCCGGGCGGCGGCGCTTTTGTTTGCCGGCTTTGCAGAGGCGGTTTTTCTTGTGCAGGCTTGCATATTGCCCAGTATTATGCTATGATATAAACAGAACACAGAACATGTGCTGACATTCAAGACGCGCGGGCGTCTGCGGTGGAAGGCGTGGCAGAAAATACACAGCGCTTATGCGCCGTGCTGCGGGTGCGCCTTCAGGGCGCATTTTTTGTTGCAAAAAGGAGTGGGGAACACGATGGACACACGCGTAGCGGTGATTGCAATCATTGCGCAGACGCGCGAAGTGAACGACAGGCTCAACATGGTTCTGCACGAGTACGGCGAATACATCATAGGCCGGATGGGGCTGCCCTACCGGGAGCGGGGCATTCACATCATCAGCATTGTGGTGGACGCGCCGCAGGACGTCATCTCCGCGCTGTCGGGCAAGCTCGGCAGCCTGCCCGACGTCTCGGCCAAGGCGGTTTACGCCAAACAGGCCTGAAAGGAGCGCTTGTCATGCGTGCGCTGATGGAAAAGCTGTTGACGGGCGCGCCGCTGTCCTGCGCGGAATATGCCGGCCTGATCGAACAATGGCAGGATGCGGACGCCGGCGCGCTGTTCGCCGCCGCCCGCGCCGCCTGCGACGGGACGTATGGAAAAGACGTGTATCTGCGCGGACTGATCGAGGTCAGCAACTACTGCAAAAACGACTGCCGTTACTGCGGCATCCGCCGCAGCAACACGCGCGCCGAGCGCTACCGGCTCGCCCCGGACGAGATTCTGGACTGCTGCGCGCGCGGCTATGCGCGCGGACTGCGGACATTCGTGTTGCAGGGCGGCGAGGATGCGTGGTTTACCTGCGAGCGCGTCGAATCGCTCGTGCGCCAGATCAAGGCGCGCTACCCTGACTGCGCGGTGACCCTGTCGCTGGGCGAGCATCCGAAAGAGAGCTACGCCGCATGGCGGCGGGCCGGGGCGGACCGCTATCTGCTGCGGCATGAGACGGCGGACGCCGCGCACTATACCCGCCTGCATCCCGCGCCGCTGACACTGGAAAACCGTATGCGGTGCCTGCGTCAGCTCAGGGAGCTCGGCTATCAGGTGGGGGCCGGGTTCATGGTCGGCTCGCCCGGCCAGACGGCGCAGACGCTTGCGGCCGACCTGTGCTATCTGCGCCGGCTGCGCCCGCAGATGGTCGGCATAGGCCCGTTTATTCCGCACCATGACACGCCGTTTGCGGGCGAGCCCGCCGGCGGGGCGGGGCTTACGCTGTTTATGCTGGCGCTGACGCGCCTGCTGCTGCCCGGCGCGCTGATCCCTGCGACAACGGCGCTGAACACCGTCGCCGGAGACGGCATGGAGCGCGGGATTCTGGCGGGCGCAAACGTTGTGATGCCGAATCTCACGCCGCCGCGCCAGCGCAGCCGCTATCTGCTCTATGACAACAAGACCACGGCGCCCGTGGAGCAGATTGACGCCGTCACGGCGCGCATTGAAGCGCTTGGGTACCGCGTCGCCGTCTCCAGAGGCGACAGCCGCGCGGACTGAGATACAATTCTGCACTGAAGGGGAAGGCCCGGGCCTGACCCGTTAAGAAAGGAGTATTTATGATGAAAGAAGCAACAGACAGGAAAGCGGCGGTATACAATCCCGCGTCACACAGGGCGGAGGAGTTCATCCACCACGGCGAGATACTGGAAACCCTCGCCTATGCCGAACAAAACCGCCATAACGCCGCGCTGATCGACCAGATCATCGCCAAGGCCGAACAGCGGAAGGGGCTTACGCACAGGGAGGCGGCCGTGCTGCTCGACTGCGATATCCCGGAGAAAAACGAGCGGATGTTCCGGCTCGCCGAGCAGATTAAGAAGGACTTTTACGGCAACCGCATCGTCCTGTTTGCGCCGCTCTACCTGTCCAATTACTGCGTCAACGGCTGCGTATACTGTCCCTACCACAGCCAGAACCGCACCATACCGCGCAAAAAGCTCACCCAGGAACAGATCCGCCAGGAGGTCATCGCCCTGCAGGATATGGGACATAAGCGCCTTGCGCTGGAGACGGGGGAGGACCCCGTGCACAACCCGATCGAGTATGTGCTGGAGAGCATAGAGACCATTTACGGCATCAAGCACAAAAACGGCGCGATCCGCCGCGTCAACGTGAACATAGCAGCCACCACGGTGGAGAATTACCGCAAGCTCAAGAACGCTGGGATCGGCACCTATATCCTGTTCCAGGAGACCTATCACCGCCAGAGCTACGAGCAGCTGCACCCGACGGGGCCCAAGCACGACTACGCCTACCACACCGAGGCGATGGACCGGGCCATGGAGGGCGGAATCGACGACGTGGGCCTGGGCGTTCTGTTCGGGCTGGAGATGTACCGCTACGAGCTGGCCGGCCTGCTCATGCACGCCGAGCATCTCGAGGCGGCTTTCGGAGTCGGCCCGCACACCATCAGCGTCCCCCGCATCTGTCCGGCGGACGACATTGACCCGGGCAAGTTCGACAACGGGATCAGCGATGATATCTTTGAAAAAATCGTGGCGGTCATCCGCATCGCCGTTCCCTACACCGGGATGATTATCTCCACCCGCGAAAGCCAGGCCTGCCGAGAACGCGTCCTGCACCTGGGCATTTCCCAGATCAGCGGCGGCAGCCGCACAAGCGTCGGCGGGTATACGGAGCCCGGGCCGGACCGCGACAGCACGGCCCAGTTCGACATCAGCGACCACCGGACCCTGGACGAAGTGGTGCGCTGGCTGATGGAGATGGATTACATCCCCAGCTTCTGCACCGCCTGTTACCGCGAGGGCCGCACCGGAGACCGGTTTATGAGCCTGTGCAAGAGCGGACAAATTCTCAACTGCTGCCACCCCAACGCCCTGATTACCCTGCAGGAGTATCTGGAGGACTATGCGACGCCCGGCACAAAATCGGTCGGCGAGGCGCTGATCCAGCGTGAAATCAACAGAGTCCCCAACCCGAAAGTGCGCGAAATTGTCCGGAAGAACCTGGCCGAAATCAGCGCGGGGGCGCGCGATTTCCGATTCTGAGGAGGAGAATGCTATGAGCCTGAACAGCACGCCGGCCTCCGGCCGGATTCATATCGGCATATACGGCAGGCGCAACGCCGGCAAGTCCAGCCTGATAAACGCCCTGACCGGGCAGGAGCTCGCCATCGTATCCGATGTGGCGGGGACGACGACCGATCCTGTATCCAAGGCGATGGAGCTGCTCCCGCTGGGCCCGGTGGTGCTGATCGACACCGCGGGCCTGGACGACGAGGGCGAGCTGGGCGCGCAGCGCGTGCAGAGAAGCATGCGCGAGCTGGAGCGCGTGAATCTCGTCCTGCTCGTGCTGGACGGGGACGCGGCGGTGTCGCCGGAGGAGCGCGCGCTGCTGGACGCATGCGAAGCGCGCAATATCGCATACCTGCTTGTACGCAATAAAAGCGACCTGGCAGAAAACAAGGAGACAGGCGACGGCGCGGTGTGGGTGAGCGCCCGAACCGGCGCGAACATCGGCGCGCTGCGCGAGCGTATCGCGTCCCTGGCGCAGGAGGAGCCGCCGCGGCCGCCCATCATCGCCGATCTGCTCTCGCCCGGCGATCTTGTCGTGCTCGTCACGCCCATCGACGCGTCCGCGCCGAAAGGGCGGCTGATACTGCCCCAGCAGCAGACCATACGCGATATTCTGGACGCGGGCGGGCAGGCCCTTGTCACCAAGGAGGACGCGCTCGATGCGGCGTTTTCGCGCCTGCGTGAACGGCCGCGCATGGTCGTCACCGACAGCCAGGCCTTTGCGCAGGTCGCCGCGGTCACGCCGCCGGACGTGCCGCTGACCTCGTTTTCCATCCTGTTCGCCCGGCACGGCGGCGTGCTGAAGCAGGCGGCGGCGGGCGCCGCGCATATTGACAGCCTGCGCGACGGCGACGCCGTCCTCATCAGCGAGGGCTGCACCCACCACCGCCAGTGCGAGGACATCGGGACCGTCAAGCTGCCGCGCTGGATCTCCCGGTACACGGGCAAAGAGCTCCGGTTTGCATACAGCAGCGGCAACTCGTTCCCGGACGACCTGCGCCCCTACCGGCTCGTCGTCCACTGCGGCGCCTGCATGCTGCCGCCGCGCGCCCTGCAGTCCAGGCTGCGCCAGGCAGTACTGCAGGGCGTGCCCATGACGAATTTCGGAATCCTCATCGCGCAGATGAAGGGGATTTTGCAGCGCAGTTTGGAAGTGTTCCCCTCCCTGTAAGGCCTCCGGCGGAATTTGGGCTGTACACGCCGCGGATTTTGCATTATAATGCTATTATAATAAATCGGAGGGAATGGCCATGGGGGAGATTGCTTTATCGCAGCCGGCGCTTGCCGCCGTGATGAAAATGCAGCAGAATGAACGGACGGAAAGCGAGATTTACCGCAGGATTGCGGCGTGTACAAAATCGGAGCGCAACCGCGAGGTGCTGCTCCGGCTGAGCGCGGAGGAGGCTGCGCATTATGAGGTGTGGAAGCGCTATACGGGCCGGGAGCTGAAGCCGCAAATGGGCAAAGTGCGCTGGAGTGTGTTCCTGGCAAAGCTGTTCGGGTTTACGTTCGTCGTCAAACGGATGGAAAACGGAGAAGCCGCGGCGCAGGACAAGTACGCCGCGCTCCGGGACGAAGTGCCGGAAAGCGCCGAGATTGAGCGGCAGGAAAACGAGCACGAGCAGGCGCTGCTCGAACTGCTCGACGAGGAGCGGCTCCAGTATGTGGGATCCATGGTCCTCGGCCTCAACGACGCGCTGGTCGAGCTGTCCGGCACGCTTGCCGGCCTTACGCTCGCCATGCGGAACACGCGCATGATCGCCCTGTCCGGGCTGATTACGGGCATTGCGGCGACCCTGTCCATGGCCTCGTCGGAGTTCCTGTCCGCCAAGAGCGAGGGCCGCGGCGACGCGTTCAAATCCTGCGTATACACAGGCGTCGCCTACCTGATTACGGTGGCGCTGCTCATTCTGCCCTATCTGCTGTTTGACCCGGGCCATTACCTGTATGCGCTGGGTTCCATGCTGGCGGTCGTCGTGCTCATCATACTGGGCTTCAACTACTATATCGCGGTGGCGAAGGGGCTGTCCTTCAAGCGGCGGTTTGCGGAGATGGCCGGCATCAGCCTGGGCGTGGCCGCGCTTTCGTTTGTAATCGGACTGCTGGTCAAGAGCGTGCTGGGCGTGGACGTGTAAGCGCAGCATGCGGGCGGCAAGCCGGGGGCTGGGCAGTGAAAGCCGTGCGGCTCGGGGCCAAAAAACTGCGGAAGCACGCGCTGTTTGGGGCGGTCTGTATGGTCCGGACACGGCGCGGAGAGAGGGTGCGGCGCGCCCTCTCTTTTTTATGCGTACATCCCCGCCCGGATTTGCAAAGCAACGGCAAGGGCGGCCGCTGAAGATTTTCAGCGGCCGCCCTTATGCCGGGGATTTATATTGGAGAATCAGAACTCAAAGACTTACTGCCCGAAAAACTCCAGTTCCAGCATGGCGCACAGGCAGTGATAGACGGGCAGGTGATACTCCTGTATCCTGTACACCTCCGTCTCGGGCACGCGAATGGTCACGTCGCACAGCGTATGCAGCGTTCCGCCGCCCGCGCCGGTCATGCCGACCGTGCGCATGCTGAACGCCTTTGCCACCCGCGCCGCCTGGCACACGTTGGCTGCATTTCCGGAGGTGGAGATGCCGAGCAGTACGTCGCCCGGCCGGCCGGCCGCATAGACCTGCTGCGCGTAGATCATCTCCGCGTCGGTGTCGTTGATGACGGCGGTGGAGAGGGAAGTCATGCTCGCCAGAGGCGTGGCCGCCAGCCCCTGCTGCAGCAGGGAGGCGAGCCGTTTGCCCGCGTCTCCGTACAGGCGGGTGAGCGCCGCTGCGTCGTCCGCCGGGACAGGCCGCTTGAGCCGGAATCCCTTGAGCAGTTCGCCGGAGATATGCTCGCAGTCGGCGGCGCTGCCGCCGTTGCCGCACAGCATGAGCCGGCCGCCCTGCCGGAACGCGCCGGCAAGCAGCTCAAATGCGGCGCGGATGTCCGTTTCGCAGGCATGCAGCGCCGGATAGCGTTCGAGAAGCTGTTCGAGCGTCTGTTGTACGCCAGTGTTCATGGGTCCCTCCTATATCGCGCTCGCCGCGACCGCGACGGCCGCGTAGTCGCCGATCTGCCCGCCAAGCTCGGCCGGCACAACTCTGCATACGCTGTTTGCCGCCGCCAGGCATTCGCGGTCCATAACCGCCTTTGCATGCGGCCAGATCAGGTCGGAGCAGTGGGTGAAGATGCTGCCGATGACAATGACCTGCGGGTTGAGCGTGTCCACCAGAACGGAAAGCCCGCGGCCCAGGTATTCGCCGCACTTGGCGTAGACCGCAAGCGCGAGCGCGTCGCCCTCGCGCGCGCGAAGCTCCATCTGCCGCGCGTCGATCGAAGCGTCGGTCCCGTCGTAATAGGGGACGGACTCGCCCATCTGCAGGCGTTCGAGCACCATGGTTTTTGCAATCTGCAATATCCCGCCGCCGCTGCAGAAGCCTTCGAACGAGCCGGACTTGCCGTACCCGACCGGACCGTTTTCCGAAAGCCGGATATGCCCGATTTCGCCCGCGTTTCCGTTCGTACCGCCGTACAGCCGGCCGCCCAGGATCAGGCCCGCGCCGAGGCCGGTGCCAAAGGTGAGAAACACGGCGTTTTCCGCACCGCGCGCCGCGCCGAACTTCCATTCGGCAAGGGCGCAGGCGTTCGCGTCGTTCTGCAGGTAGGTGCGGATCCCCGTCTCCCGCTCCACGATCTCGACGATGGGCACGCGGTCCCAGCCGATGAGGTTGGGCGGGGAGAGGATGAGGCCGGCCTCGCTGTCGAGCGGGCCGCCGCAGGAGATGCCGGCCGCGGCGATCTGCGCAGGCTCCAGGCCGCGCCGCGCAAGCAGCTCCCGGACCGCGTCCAGAATACGGCGGATCACGTCTGCATGCCCGGCTTTGTTGTTGGTATCGAACCGAATCTTGTCCGTTAGGGAAACTGGGCAAGCGTCGCTTTCGCGATACTCGCCCAGGCTGACTGCACATTTGGTGCCGCCGATGTCGATACCAACGAGATATGTACATTCATCTCGCATCGTCATTCTATCGTTCCCTTATACGTTTTCGTTATTTGCTGAGTTTCTTGACGGGGTCGTACCAGTGGTTCTCATCCCACTCGTCCAGCCACTGGGGGGCAATGCTGTTGCCGATGCGGGTCGCGCCGAACTCGATGGTGCCGATCGCGTCCTCCAGGTTGCCGATCCAGCCGGCCGCCTTGACCTGGATGCGGTCGCCGACGAGGGCGTTGAGCAGCTTGACGTCGCCGAGGTTGAAGCTGCTGTCCGGGGTTGTGCCCGTGCTCTGCTTGACGAAGTCCGCGCCGGCGTCAGCAACGATCTTCGCGATCGCGATCTTCTCGGCATGGGTCAGGTAGTAGCACTCGATGATGACCTTGACGCATACGTTCGGGTCCTTTTCCTTCATGGCCTTGACGAAGCGGGTCAGCTCGTCGCGGCAGTAGTCGAGGTTGCCGTCCTTGAGCTTGGAGACGTTGTTGACGATGTCGAGCTCATCCGCGCCGTTCTCGATGGCGTTGAGGCCCTCAAAGATCTTGGTCTCGGTGGTCGTTACGCCCTGCGGGAAGCCGATGACGGTGCCGACATGGGCCTTGTCGCCGATGATGGACTTGGCAAGCTTTACGTCGCTGGGGTTGACGTAGACAGCGGCGAAGCCGTACTCAAGCACTTCGTTGCAGAACTGGATCACAGTCTCTCTCGACGTGTAGTTGCCGAGGCAGGAATGGTCCTGCATGGAGGCGAATTCCTTTTTGGTAAGCATTTTATTCTCTCCTGTTCTAAAATAATTTGCAAGTTGTTTTGTATATATGCTACCAAATTTTTTGCGCGTTGACAAGTAGAAAAAATGTTTTTTTATTGCACTTATCAACTGTGTTTGCTCTTTCGCTGGCAGCCCGTGACGATTCCGCGCTAATTTCCGCCGGCTTACGGCAAGATTTTTAAATAGTAGGGTGACATTTTCGGGCAGATATGGTAAAATACAGACGAAACAACGGTAAAGCCAGGAAAGGAAGCGGGCGCCTGCATGCGTATGGGGCGTCTGCCGGTATACAGGAGGCGGACTATGGCAAAAAAAGGAATCGCTTTATTATTGGCGGCTGTTATGAGTATCGCCGTGTTTGCAGCGCCGGCCCTCGCCAAAGAGGACGGCGGCGTGACCCTGTACGGGTTCCGCTGCTCGGACGACGAGAATTCAGGCGGGAGCAGCAATGCGTTTATATCGTTTTCAACGACTGAACCCGATAAGGTCAACGTGCTTTCGGGGCAGCCGAGCCTGCCGAATGTGTACTGCGGTACGTATTTTAACGGAAAGTTCTACGGCGTGGACAGCGAGGGCAAGCTCTTCAGCGCGCAGGGGGATTCGTATACCCGGACGGAGATAGCGCAGGTTGTGGCGGAGACGGACAAGTGGAACGCCGCTGAGATGACCTACGACTATACCACGGGCACGACGTTCCTGCTGCTTTCGAGCCGCGATTCCAACGACCCGCAGCGACAGCTTCACCGGCTGAATCTGGACACGGGCGATACCGAGTATGTCGGCACCATTACAAAGGCCAATCAGCTCCGCACCCTGGCCTGTGACCCGGACGGCCAGCTTTACGGAATAGACGGTTCGGGGGTCCTGTTCCGGGTGGACAAGCAGACGGGCGCGTGCGTACAGGTGGGGGACACCGGCAAGCCCTGCGCCTATATCCAGTCCATGTGCTTTGACCGCACGACGGGCAAGCTCTACTGGGCGCAGTACAACGGCAACGGTTTTGGGCGGCTCGTGCTGGTAGACCCGGAGACGGCAAAGGCGCAGGACGCCGGCCAAATCGGCGCCAACTGCGAGGTTTCCGGCCTGTTTTTGACGACGGATGCGTTCATGGTCCGCTTTGAGGCCGAAACGGGCGGCTTTGCCTCCGTGAAGGAGGAGGGGCTTTATCTGCCCGGTGAAAAGGTGGCGCTGACGGCGGAAGTGGACAAGGGCTATAAGTTCGGCGGCTGGGAGTCGCTCGGCGGCGGTACGTTCACCTCCACGCAGGAGCTGGAGACAACCTTTGTCATGCCGGCGCAGGACGTGACCATCCGCGCCTATTTTGTTCCGGAAAAGGCGTATATGGAGCGGACGCTGCGGGATGTGCAGACCGGCTCGTATGTGATTGGAAATAAGGTATACTACAACGCGGAGTTCACGGTCGACGCGCTTGCGGAGGACGCGGAGGGCTACGCCGAGATGAAGGCGGAGATCGGCAAGGAGACGCTCCTGTTCGCGTATGACGCGGCGGTGTCTGCTTTCGGCACGGAAAAAGCGCCGTTTACAGGCAAGCTGACCGCGACGTTCAAGGTGGACGAGCAGTATAACGGGCAGAAACTCAGCGTGTACCGGTATGTGGACGGGAAGGTGGAGCACAGCAACGTAAAGGTCAAGGACG
>CAJLRT010000026.1 GCA_905209135.1 uncultured Eubacteriales bacterium | reverse complement strand
CGGTCTGGTGGGCCTGCAGGCCCGCATCCAGCTGGCGGCGGCGCAGCTGCGCTTCATGAATCAGAAACAGGTAGCGGACTATCTGTCGGTCGCCCAGACGACCTACTCGGACTATGAATTGGGAAAATTGAACATCCCGATTCCCATCCTTGTAAAGCTCGCAAACTTCTACAAAACCAGCATTGATTACATTGTTGGGCTTACCAGCGAGCGCGAATCCTACCCCAGAGACTGACCCGCCGCGCTACATAGGCGAAGCGGAGCAGCGCTGCAGTTATCAGGATGCGGCTGCAGTTGTATAACTGCGTCCCGAAACATGGTGTTCTTTGTCTGACTTTCCATCAACGCCTGGCGCAGCGGGTGTCCGGCGTTCTTTTTCTGCCCGCAACACGCAGGCGACACGCCAATTTGCGCCGGTGCCGGCCGCCCGGCGCCCGGGCCCCGGACAAACCGCCGCCGCCCAAACCGCGCGTGCCGCAATGCCGGCGCGGGCTTGCGCTGCCGCAAACCCCGTGCCGGAGCGCGCCGCCGCGTCCGGCCAATCCCCGCGCATCCCTGCGCCGGAGCGCTTCCGCGTACCCCCGCGCCCGCCGTCCCCGCAATAGAAAAAACGCCCTGCTCCATGGAGCAGGGCGTTTTTCAGTTTCGCTCGCCTCCAAACCGAGCACAGGCAGACGCCGGCTTGTGACCGCCGCCCTCTTATGCTATAATGGAGTGAGTAAGCGAAAGAGGGGGCAAGCCCGTGAACAGAAACGGCGTTTTTGAATATGTGAAAAACGAGTATGGAACGGAGCCCGACTATCCATGGGCGCCCTATCCCGGCTACGCCGTCTTACGTCACCAGAACAGAAAATGGTACGCGGTTCTCATGGATGTGCCAAAGCATAAACTGGGCCTAAACGGAGACGAGCGGGCCGATATACTGGCCGTAAAAAGCGATCCTCTCCTCATCGGCTCGCTCAGAATGCGGCCCGGTTTTCTCCCCGCTTACCACATGAATAAAAATCAGTGGATCAGCATACTGCTGGACGGTTCCGTTCCGGATTTTGAAATACAAGAATGCATCGATTTGAGCTTTGCGCTGACAAAACCGGGGGCAAAGAGCCAGCGCAAAAAACCGCAGACGTAAAAAAGAGGTGCGGCAGTACCATACTGCCGCACCTCTTTTGCGATCCAAAGCGTCGCCCGCCGCCGCCGGCCGGCGCGCCGCAGTGCGCCGCCGTGGATCAGCCTGTTGTTCCCCGCGTCCGTCATACAACCGGCGGGGCTATGCGAACCGGCCCGCACACAGCGCCTCCGCGCATGCGCGGCCGCGCGGACATCTACCGCTCCTGCGCCGCGCAATAGGCGCGCGCAGCCTCGGCCGCCTGCTCGATATACCCGCCCAGCGGCAGCTCCTGCACGCCCACAATGGTGTGCCCGCAGCGGTTGAGCGGAATCAAAATCTTGTGCGCGCGGCTGCGGCTGACAGCCGCGGCCATTGCCGCAGTCACCTCGCCCAGCAGCGCGTCGGCCAGCACAATGCCGACCGGGCCGAGAATCAGGTCCGCATCCCTGCACGCGACGACCGCCGGATTCTCTCCCGTCGCGCCGAAATCCGCGCCCGCTTTCAGCATGGCCGCCGTGGCGACGCTGTTGGTGCCGACAGCGGTGATCTCAGCCGGCACCTGCAGTTTCCGTATCCGCTCAATCAACAGGCCGCCGATCCGGCCGCCCTGTCCGTCTATAACCGTAATGCGCATTGGGTTCCCTCCTCTATTCCATACCGTCCGGCCGCGTGCGCGCAAGCTCCTGCGCCGCCGCGCAGAAGGCGCGCAGCAGCGGGTCGGGCGCGGGCGCGGGCAGAAAGAGCGCGCCGACGTAGAACTTATGGCGCAAAAGCTCGGCGGCGGCCATTTCGCCGCGCGGATCGGTCGCCGTTACGCGCAGCCCGGCCTGTTCCATCTGCGCGCGGTACAGGCCGCTCATTCCAAACGCCCCGGCGCCCTGCGCCTCAATCTCCCGCCGCCCATACGCCGCGGCGAGCGCGGAGCCGGGCGCAAGTCCAAAACAGTCCGCGCCGCCGCCGGACGGGACGAGCACGTCCGCCGCGTCAGCCTCCAGCCCCAGCACGTCGCGTATATAGTCCAGAACCGCCGCCGCAAATCCCGCACCCAGGCCGAGAAACGGAATGTCCCGCTGCCGCGCGTAACGGGCGGCGGCCGCCATTCCCTCCACACCGTCCATCCCGCCGGCGGCGGCGATACCGTCCACATCCCACAGCAGGCCGTGTATGCGCGCGCACGCCAGCGCGGCGGGTTCAACCCTGCGCACTTCCACGGCCGGGCAGACGGCGCGCAGGCCCTGTTCCAGCGTCTGCGCGCCGTCCGCTGCCAGCGCAATCCGAACCGCCATCTGTTCATCCGGCACAGCGATCCCTCCTTTTTATTGCAGAATGGCAAAAAGGCCTTCATTGAATAACTTTTAGCCCCTGTTGGGGATGGTGTTGTTCAATGAATGCCTTTGTCATGTACCAAATTATATCCGGATTCGACAAAAAAGTCAAGTGGATGGATGCACAAATATTAATGATTCGTGAATAGGGTTTTGAGCATTTTTGTATAACGGCCTTTTCGTTGTTGGTTTATTTCCTCCGCACAGCGCTCCCATCTGCACCGGCGCAGGAAAAACCGGATTTTTCATGAGAAATTCATAATAACATCACAGAAATAGTACACAATAGGTTCAGAATGTGATATACTAAACTTGCAAAGATCCACACCAAAAAAAGGAAGGGGAATACACCATGACACGCAGGACATACGCGCCCACGAAATACATTCAGGGGAAAAATGAACTGCAGAATCTCTACGCCGCGATCCAGCACCTGGGAACCGCGGGAGCCTATGCCGTTGTAGACCCGTATATTCTGGACAACTACCGGCAGAACATCGAAGCCAGCTTTTCAGGAAAGCCCCTGCCTCTGCATATGAACCGCTTTGAGGGCGAATGCAGCCAGCCGGAGATTGACCGCCTGCTCGCCGATGTAAAGCGGACGGGCGCCGATATCGTGCTGGGCATCGGCGGCGGAAAGGCGCTGGACACGGCCAAGGCCGTCGCCTTCTACGCCGAGCTTCCCGCCGTCATTATTCCGACCGCAGCGTCCACCGACGCGCCCTGCAGCGCCCTGTCCGTGCTCTATACGCCGGACGGGCAGTTCGACAAATACCTGTTCCTCCGGAACAATCCGGACCTTGTGCTCGTCGATACGGCCATCGTCGCGAACGCGCCGGTGCGCCTGCTCGTAGCCGGCATGGGCGATGCGCTGGCCACCTATTTTGAAGCGCGCGCCTGCCAGCGCAAGGGCGCCGTCTCCATTGCGGGCGGCGTGTGCTCGGTCGCGGCGCTCGCGCTCGCCGAGGCCTGCCTGGACACGCTGTACAGCGAGGGATACAAGGCCAAGCTCGCCGCCGAGCAGCACACCGTCTCGGCCGCGGTGGAGGACATTATTGAAGCGAACACCTACCTGAGCGGCCTGGGCTTTGAGAGCGGCGGCCTGGCAGGCGCGCACGCCATCCACAACGGCCTGACCGTACTTCCCGAATGCCATAAGATGTACCACGGCGAAAAGGTGGCGTTCGGCACGCTGGTCCAGCTCGTTCTGGAAAACGCGCCGGATGAGGAAATCGAAGAGCTGCTCGCCTTCTGCCGCAAGCTCGGCCTGCCCACAAACCTCGCCATGCTCGGTGCGGCGGATGTGCCGAAAGAGCGCATTATGGCAGTGGCGGAGGCGGCCTGCGCGCCGTCCGACACGCTGCACAACATGCCCTTCCCCGTCACGCCGGAGGATGTGTACAGCGCCATTCTCGTCGCCGACCGCCTCGGCGCGAACTGACCCGCAAACCGCAAAGGGCCGCAGCAGCACTGCGGCCCTTTTTGCACGCGCGGCAGGCGCAGGGAATTTCCCGGCGCGCGTTACGCACGCCTGTACGGGCGCTTTTCATTTGTCCTTCCAATCAGGTAATCCACGCTGGTATTATAAAACGACGCAAGCTTTTCAATAAGATGAAGAGGAATGTCCCGTTCTCCGCGTTCATATTTGGAATAGAGCGACTGGTCGCACCGCAGGTAGTCCGCAATCTGTTGCTGCGTCAGGTCGCGATCTTCCCGCATATCCCTGATTCTCAATTTCATACGGTATCACCTCACCATAATTATAGGTAAGGACAATATGTACTATCAGGGAATTGGACAAATAGTCCTAAAACTTCTTGGCGGCCGACAGTATATTTTCTCCTGCGCAGCGGCGGCGGTCCCCCCCCCTGCGGCAGCGCTGTTTGTCCTCTCGTTTAAGTATGCCCCGATGAACGCATTATATGAAAAAAACGCAGCCGCCGGCTTTTGGGGGCGGCGGCGATATCCTTTCCCGCAGCACATCCAGGCGTGAAAAACGGCGCTCCGTCAGCAAACAAACGGTCCACACCAGCTTTCACGCCGCGGGAAGTGGAATTTCCCCCTGTTAAGAAAGGCAAAACCGGGAATTATAAGAACGATTCCCGGTTTTGCCTTTCTTTTTTCGGCGCACAGAGAGGGCGTATGCGCGGACCGATTTCAAAAATAAGAATCAATCCTGTTTATGGCGCTTATAGAGTTTTACAAGCTCGTACCACAGCGTTGCCGCGGCAGCAGCGGCGGCGGCGCCCAGCAGCCGGGGCAGCGGCAGGGCCGAGAGCTTCAGAAAGCCGCTGAGCGGGGTATACATACAGACAAGCAGCATGAGCAGGGCCCCGCCGGCAGCGGCCCAGAACACCCAGTCCCCCGCCAGCCGTTTTATAGACCGCCATGCGCTTTCCCGCGCCGAGCAGTTCACCAGTACAAGCAGCATATTTGAAAAAATGAGGACGGCAAGACCCATACTGCGCGCGCCCTCCGCCCCGCACTGCGCCAGCGAAGCGTAATAGCAGCCAAACGCGGCGGCGAATACGGCCAGCCCCTGCGCGGCGCTCTTTCCCAGCGTCCGCGCCGTCAGCAGATTTTCTTTCGGCGAACGCGGCGGGCGCTCCATACTGTCCGCCTCGGCGGGGAGCCGCTCCAGCACTACCGAACAGGTCGGGTCGATCATCAGCTCGAGCAGGACGACATGCAGCGGCAGCAGGAATATAGACGCGGACGCGATCCCGAGCATGGGCGCAAGCAGCGCGGACAGCGCAATCGGGATATGGATGGCGAACACATACCCCACCGCCCGGCGTATGTTGCCGTAAATCCTGCGCCCGTCGCGGACGGTCTGGACAATCGTTGAAAACTGGTCGTCCAGCAGAATCAGATCCGCAGCCTCGCGCGCCACTTCACTGCCGCGCCCGCCCATTGCAATGCCAATATCGGCGCGTTTCAGGGCGGGGGCGTCGTTTACACCGTCTCCGGTCATGGCGACGATTTCTCCGTTTTCCTGCAGCGCTTTTACAATCCGCATTTTGTGCTCCGGCGCCACGCGGGAAAAGACGGCGGCTGTGCCGACCGCACGGCGAAGCTCTTCGTCGCTCATCGCATCCAGCTCGTCGCCCGTAACGGTCGCGCCGGCGCTGCGGATCCCCACCTTTTCCGCAATCCGAGCCGCCGTCACGCCATTGTCGCCCGTTATCATGACAACGCGAACGCCCGCCCGCTGCAGCGCTTCAATATCCTCACGCACGCCCTCCCTAGGCGGGTCTGCAAGCCCGACCAGGCCGCAAAAGCGCAGCCTGCATTCATCCAGCCGCGGCGGAATTTCGCCCTCGTCCGCAAACTGCGCCGCGCCCACGGCGATCACGCGCAGGCCCTGCTCCGCCATGCGTTCGGCCTCGGCATGCACCGCAGCAAGCGCGCCGTCTGCAAGCCCGCACAGGGGCAGCAAACGCTCCGGGCTGCCCTTGGCCGCCAGCTCCAAAACGCCGCCGCGCTGCCAGACATGGCCCATCATTTTCAGCTCGCTTGTAAATGCGTACTCCGCCGCGAGGCGGCCGCCAAACAGCGTTTCACGCGCAATTCCCAGCCCTGCGCAGTAATCCAGCATCGCGCGCTCCATCGGGTCGTAAGCGTCGGACTCGCACGCACGCCCCATGGTTTCGCAGAGCTCCCGTTCGCCGCCGCCGCAGGCGGCATATGTCCGCTGTACCATCATCCGGTTCTGCGTGACAGTGCCCGTCTTGTCCACGCACAGCACGCTCACTGCACCCAGCGTCTCCACGCCGGGCAGGCTGCGCACCAGCGACCGCTTCCGGGCAAGCCGCCACGCGCCCATGGACAGGAACACGGTGAGAATCACGGGGAACTCCTCCGGAATCATCGCCATGGCAAGGGTGATCCCGGCCAGCACGCTCTCAGTCAGCCGGTCGGCCGGGCTTGCGCCGGCAATGTTGAACCAGGTCACAAGGCCGACCAGTACAAAAAGTACGCCCGCTATCACTGCGCAGGTTTTCACCAGTTTACCCGTCTGCCGCTGCAGGGGAGACGCCTCCTTCGGCGCGGCGGCAATCCCCAGCCCGATCTTTCCGTACTCCGTCTGCGCGCCGATATGCTCTACGCGCACAGCGGCCGAGCCCTGGGTCACAAGCGTCCCGGCATAGCAAAAATCGCGCCGCCAGCCGCCGCTGTCCGCCGCGCCGCCGTCCTGCTCCGCCGTCTTCCAAACGCCCTCCGACTCACCCGTCAGGGTGGATTCGTCCACGCACAGATCATGGCACTGGACAATCGCGCCGTCCGCCGCAATCTTATCCCCTTCGCGCACCAGTATAAGGTCGCCGGGCACCAGGTCGGCGCTCGCAATGAGCTGTTCCCGCCCGTCGCGCACCACCCGTGCTTTCGGTGCGGACAGGTCTCGCAGCGCGCTGAGCGTCCGGTCGGTCTTCCACTCCTGGACCACGTCAATCACAATAATCCCGGCCACAAAAACCAGCATGACCGCGCCGTCGCGCGGCTCCCCCAGCGCAAAGTAAATTGCCGCCGCCGCAAGCAGCAGCAAAAACATCGGTTCAAAAACCATGTGCAGCGCTTTTTTCAGCGAACCGCCCTTTTGCTGCGGACGCAGCTCGTTTTTACCGCAGCGCACCTGCCGGCGCGCCGCCTCTTCCGCCGTCAGGCCGCAAAGCCTGTTTTGTCCGTCTGTCATAAAAGAATCCTCCTTGCCGCAAAGGCGTTTTGAGTTCTCCTATGGCACTCCACATTCAAAAGCCGCTGTCCGGCAGATAAATAAAAAACATCTGCGAGACAACCACTGTCCCGCAGATGTCGTTTCTCATCTGCTGCCGCAATGATGCGGCCCGGCCCCATGCCCGGTCGGGCATCGCCTGCTCAGTTTGTACTGTTGATCGCACATTCCGTTCGGAATGGTATGCAGTGCAAAGAGATTGCTTTATATTATATGCAGGTTCAGCCTGTTTGTCAACTGTTTTATAAAAGTTAATGTTTTACATCTCGCACAGCGCTCAACCCTGCAGGCCCTGCGCCTGCCGTTCCATATCCTCTATCACGATATCGTAAATACTGCCGACCGAAGCGCAGTATTCCAGCACTTTCCAAGGCTCGTTTGTGTGAAAGTGTATTTTTACCACCTCTTCGTCGCCCACCGCAAGCAGGCAGTCGCCCTGAAAATGCTCCTGGAAATAGGCGTTAATCGCGTCCTCGTCCAGTCCTTTGCCCTCAATCAGCAGTTGGGTGTCGTACCGAAATTCCAGCATAAAACTTTTTCTCCTTATCCGTTTGTCTCGTTCGTGCGGACAGGCCAGCCGGTCCGCTGTTTCCCCCATGGCAAATGTGGGTCCCGCCTGCCGCTGCAAGAATATTATACTATATTTGCGGCGGCGGAGCAACCGTGTTTCCATTGCTCCTATATCAGGCGGAGGCGCATCCCCCCCCCTTGCGTAAAACGCCCGCATGCCCCCGGGCACTGCCGGCCCAGCGTTTATGCCCCTCTTTTGGCGGATTTACGCGTCAGTCCATTCACAAAATGTGCGCAACGCAGGCAGCGGACTCCCTCCAGTCCATTTCCCAGGGAAGTTGTATTTAGAAACGCAAAAAGGCAGCACCGGCCGCATAAGTCAGTACTGCCTTTTTCTGCCGTATCCACATGATCCTGCCTATATGGGCAGATGGCGATATGTAAAAAATCAACGGTTTTTCAGAAGCACAAGTTCTTTACATCAGAATGATATACAGTAAAAAGTCCGCTGCAATTGCTGCCAGCACACATATCATCACCGGGCATTTTTTCCAAGCCAATACTGCGGCTACAGCTCCGCCAACGATACCGATAGCCGGATTGGTCATGTCTACTGTAAATATACCGGGAAAAATCAATGCAGACATGGCCGTGTAAGGAATCAGCTTTAAGAATTTCTCCGTCTTTGCTCCAAACTGCATTTTGTCGATGAGAACAGCAGGGATTGCTCGTGGAATATATGTAACCAATGCCATGCCCACAATCAATATCAGGACTTTTGTATTATCCATTTCCGGGATCCTCCTCCAGCTCTACAAAGAAAACCCCGATAAAAGCACACAGCAATGTGGAGACAATCAACGCCCAGCTTGCTGCCATAAGCTGTGTCAGAAGAGAGTTACAAACAGCAGTCAGCACCACCAAAACACCTAGCTTCCAGTTGTGGGTAAGGCTTGGCATAAGGAGCCCGATAAACATTGCATATAGCGCAATACCCAGGCTTGCTGTAATAATTGGAGGCAAAAAATCTGAGGCTACTGCACCAATCAGCGTTCCCACATTCCATGATGTATAGGTAACCGTGATAAGTCCAAGAAAAAACCATGCAGAGCATTTTTCTTTTTTCTCGGTAGTAAAAATCGCAAAAGATTCATCCGTCACACCGAAAGCTGCCAGTAATTTTATGATCGTGCTGTCACCCCTCATTTGATTGACAACACAGGTACTCATAATCAGATGCCGCAAATTCAAGATGAAAGTTGCGAGAATCATGGCAATCACACTTGCACCCTGCACATACATCCCAACCGCCATCATTTGGCTTGCGCCCGCAAAGACCGTCAAAGACATCCCACAGGTTTGTAATACGGAAAAGCCTGCCTGTCTCGCCATGATTGCATAGGCAATGCCCACTGGAACAAAGCCCAATATTACAGGGACAGCAGAGCGCATCCCGTTCAGATATTGTGTCGTTTTCCTTTTCTCCGACATAAATCTCAGCCTCCGAATATAGCACCGCTTTTCCCGCAAGGGAAATTCGTTCTCCGTTCACTAAAGGGGGGCATATTATTAAATGCCCCCCCTTAAATAGTTTAGATAAAGATAATGCTTCGATTGACAACCTCTCTCGCTGCCGCCTGAATATGGTGCATCTTACGCTCCATGCCATCGGATCGGCGGCTTTCAGGGCGTCTGCTCTGTTGCGGCAGCTTCAATTCGGGGGAATAGAGTTCCCGACCTGCATGTATGTGTCCCCCGTTTCCTCAAAAATGTCTTTGCCATTTCGTTGCCACAGAGGACTTCAAAACGCCAAAACCCGCATAAACACAGGGTTTTTAATGACCTCAAAATTATTCCCACTCAATGGTTGCGGGCGGCTTGTTGGTGATATCGTACACCACACGGTTGACGCCGCGCACTTCATTGACAATCCGGGACGATACCTTTTCCAGCACATCAAACGGAATCCGGTACCAGTCCACGGTCATGAAATCGCTGGTTTTGACCGCGCGCAGGGCCACAAGGTTGTCATAGGTGCGCCCGTCGCCCATCACGCCGACGCTCTGCACGCCGGGGAGAACGGCAAAATACTGGCTGATTTCGCGGTCCAGCCCCGCCAGGGCAATTTCCTCGCGGAAAATGGCATCGGCGTCCTGCAGCAGGCGGATCTTCTCGCGCGTAATGGGGCCCAGAATCCGAACGGCAAGTCCCGGCCCGGGGAACGGCTGCCGCCATACGATCTCCTCCGGCAGTCCGAGCTCCAGCCCGACATTGCGCACCTCGTCCTTAAACAGCAGGCGCAGCGGCTCAATAATCTCTTTAAAATCGATGTCGAAGGGCAGGCCGCCCACATTATGATGGCTCTTAATCACCGCGGAGTCGCCCAGGCCGCTTTCAATCACATCGGGATAGATGGTGCCCTGTACCAGGTAGTCCACCTGCCCGAGCTTACGCGCCTGTTCCTCGAATACGCGGATAAACTCCTCGCCGATAATCTTGCGCTTGCGCTCGGGATCAGTCACGCCCTCAAGCCGGCCCAGGAACCGGTCGGAGGCGTCCAGCCGGATCAGGTTCATTTCAAACTTGTTTTTGAATACTTCTTCGACAAGGTCGGCCTCATTTTTGCGCAGCAGGCCGTGGTCGACGAAAATGCAGGTGAGCTGGCTGCCCACCGCGCGGTGCACGAG
>CAJLRT010000025.1 GCA_905209135.1 uncultured Eubacteriales bacterium | reverse complement strand
CCGATCTATATTTACTCTCTGGTATGAAAACAGCCTGCACTGCGGCAGGCGGGAGCGTAAGATGGATCAAATGGTTAAAACGGAGTATATTGTTGAATATCCGTATACAAAAGAAACGATAGAAAACTGGATCAAACATCCGGTCAGCAGTTGGGCAAAGGTATTGCGCGCTCTGCGGCTGAGCCTTGGCGTCGCTGCCCTCGTCTGCGGCGTGAGCCTGTCCGTTTACGCCGTTGCAACCGCAGTGCGGAAGAATCTGTATGTAAACGCACTGACCGCCGCAGCCATCTTTATCCTGTTGGGGATTTTCTCACTGACCGCGCCGAAACGATCCGCGAAACACACCATAAAACAACAAAAGCGTTTTCAGGCAGCAGATGGTTGGCGCATTCAATTTGAGTTCGGCGAAAGCCTGCATATTTCCAGCGGGAACCAGTCGGTGGTCTATGACTATACCCAAATGGGAAAACTGACCGAGACCAAGGACTGTTTTTTCCTGTGGCTGGACAAAAACGCAGTATACCGGCTGCCAAAATCGGACTTTACAAAGGGGGACCCGGACGGTTTCCGCGCTTTTATAGAGCCGAAACTCGGCCCGCTGCGAAAAGGGTCGTCAAAACAGTTTATTGTAAAAACGGTACTCCTCCTTTTTATAATCTGTTACCTGCTTGTGTTTGCCGCGTATGTCGTTGCGGCCGGGATGGCACGGACGCCCGCTCCGACCATAGAACAGGCAAAAAAGGCGTTCTACGGGCTGCGCGCGGACAATCAGACGCAAATTGCGCAGGTAGAAACGGAGGATTCTGTCGTCACTTTCTCCACAGATAAAAGCGCTTCTGTTTACGCCATGCTTTTCAAAAAGGAAAATGGCGCTTTCACAGCGGTCCATGAATATAGATTTACCGTGCCGGACTGGGCGGACAGCAACCGGGACTGCACGCTTCATCATTTGCGCTTCAGTGCGGACGGGCTGCTCCAAATTGACGACCAAAGCCCGGCACAGGTGCGTTTTACCTGTCTGCCCGCAGAATATGATTTGCCGGATTACTGCTATGCGGCGAACAATACCTGTATTGCCCCCTTCTATTGCGGCAATACCGAGTATTTACTCTATGCGCTGACAGAACAGACGCGCGGATAAATGCATATGCAGCGCTTTGCCGGTTACAGCATGATCTCGATGGCGCCGGGGATGATGTCGATCACCATCCGCCGGTCCCCCGGCGCGCGCTCGCCGTCCAGCGTCCAGACGAGCGGCTCATCCATCTCGAATACCGCCCGGTCGGCGCGGAATATCTCGATTAAGTCGGTGTCGAACTGCTGGCGCGTCAGGCTGGATACAATTTTCTGCACCTCGACTGCGTTGACGGGGTTCTTCACAAGAATGATCTCGAACACGCCGTCGGACAGGGAAACGTCGAGCCGGTCCAGCTTGAGGATTCCGCCCATGGACAGCGTATTTGTCACGCCGCCGAAAATGTACTCGTCCTCAAACGTCCGGTTGTTGACCGTAACCCGCGCATAGTAGGGACGGATTCTGGGCAGGTCCTTAATCCCCTCCAGGATATAGGCCAGGTGGCCCAGATAGTTCTTCGCTGACTGCGGCGCGGCATAGGAGCTTTCCGTGAACGCGCCGAAGGATGCGACGTAATTGAAATACCGGTCCTTAAACCTGCCCACGTCGATTGGACAGGGCGCGCCGGCAAGGATCTTGCGGGCCGCGTCCAGCGGCCGCTTCGGCAGGCGCAGGCTGGAGGCGAAGTCGTTGGTGGAACCGCAGGGGATATAGCCCAGCCGGGGCCGGTCGGACACGGCCATCAGCCCATTCGTCACCTCGTTGAGCGTGCCGTCGCCGCCGACGCACACGACTATGTCAAACCGCCCGCCGCTGCCCGCCGCCGTCGCAAACGCGTCCCCCGCGGCCTGCGTGACGCGCACCGTCACCTCATAGCCGGCGGCGCAGAATCCGTCCACAATTTTGAACAGGCTGCGCTGCGACTGCATGGTGCCGGCGCGCGGATTCACTATGAGAAGCATTCTGTTTGCGTCCATGTTCCGCTACCCTCCGTGTGTCCGTATGTCTCTTTCCTGAATACTATGTACGGGGTGTGCGCCTGTTATCCCGGTTTCTATACATATAATACTGAATCGCCGCGGTTTTGTCAATTACCCCCGCGCTCCGGCTTATGCAGTAAAGCGCCGGTTTTGTTGACACGGCGGCGCCGCCTGTGCTATACTTACATCAGTTTCGGCAGGTTTACGCCTGATTTGAGATAGAGTTTGAGGAGTAATGACAGAATGGGTAAATATTTCGGAACGGACGGTTTCCGCGGCGAAGCGAACCGGACGCTGACTGTGCAGCACGCATTTGAGATCGGCCGGTTTATCGGCTGGTATTTCGGCAAGGAGCACAAGTGCAAAGTCGTAATCGGCAAGGACACGCGGCGAAGCTGCTATATGTTTGAGGACGCGCTCTCCGCCGGCCTGACCGCCTCGGGCGCGGATGTGTACCTGCTGCACGTCACGACCACGCCCAGCGTATCCTACGCCGTGCAGACGGAGGACTTCGACTGCGGGATCATGATTACGGCCAGCCACAACCCCTATACCGACAACGGCATCAAGCTCGTCAACAGCAGGGGCGAAAAAATGGAGCAGGACGTGCTGGACAAGATAGAGGCGCACCTGGACGGGCTGCTGCCCCCCATCCCCCTGGCGACCTGCGAGAAGATCGGGCGGACGATCGACTATATCGCCGGCCGCAACCGCTATGTCGGCTACCTCATTTCGCTCGCGATCAACTCCTACAAGAACATCCGCGTCGGCCTTGACTGCGCCAACGGCAGCACCTGGACGATTGCCAAAAGCGTGTTCGACGCGCTCGGCGCGAAAACCTATGTCATCAACAACGAGCCGAACGGCCTGAATATCAACGTCGACAGCGGCTCGACCCATATTGAAGTGCTGCAGCAGTTCGTGCTGGACAACGGGCTGGACGTCGGCTTCGCCTTCGACGGGGACGCCGACCGGTGCCTGGCAGTGGATAAGTCCGGCATGGTGATCGACGGAGACAAGATCCTTTACATATACGGCTGCTACATGAAAGAGCGCGGCAAGCTCGTGAACAATACCGTCGTTACCACCGTGATGTCCAACTTCGGCCTGTACAAGGCGTTTGATGAAAAGGGCATCGACTATGTCAAGACCGACGTGGGCGACAAGTACGTCTCCGAAAGCATGCGCGCAAACGGACACCGGCTGGGCGGCGAACAGTCGGGCCACATCATCTTCGGCAAGTACGCCACAACCGGCGACGGCGTTCTCACCGCCATCAAGCTCATGCAGGTGATGATTGAGAAAAAGGCCAGCCTGCGCGAGCTGTGCGCGCCCATGAAGGTGTACCCGCAGCTTTTGCAGAGTATCTGCGTCACCGACCGCGACGCCGTGATGCACGACCCGGAATTTGCAGCGGGTATCGCCCGCGCCGAACAGGCGCTCGGCGGCAACGGCCGCATCCTCGTCCGCCAGAGCGGGACGGAGCCTGTGATCCGGATCCTTGTGGAGGCCGGCACCGACGCGGACTGCGCGGAGCATATGGAACGGCTGGTGGAGCTGATCAAAAACAGGGGGTATATTAAAAATGAGGTTTGACGGCATGTTCGACCTGACGCACACCATCGCCGCGCCCCTGTTTGAAAACACAGAATACCCCTGGCAGGTTCTGCCCGGGATCAGGGACTTTATCCGCGCGGCCGGCCCCGCGCTGCCGGCGGAGCTGTATGAGCAGACGGCCCCGGAGGTCTGGATTGCAAAGGACGCGGAGGTCGCGCCGTCCGCCTGCATTGCCGGGCCCTGCATTGTCGGACCGGGCGCGCAGATACGGCACTGCGCGTTTGTGCGCGGCAGCGCGGTCATCGGCGCGGGCGCTGTGGTGGGCAACTCCACGGAGCTGAAAAACTGCATTCTGTTCGACGGCGTGCAGGTGCCGCATTTCAACTATGTGGGCGATTCCGTGCTCGGCTACAAGGCGCATTTCGGCGCGGGCGTGATTACGGCGAACGTGCGGGGCGACCGCGCGCCCGTCACCGTCCGCGACGGGGCGGACGCCGTTGCCACCGGGCTGAAAAAATTCGGGGCCATGGTCGGCGACCTGGCCGAGATCGGCTGCAACAGCGTGCTGTGCCCCGGCTGCGTCATCGGACGCGGCACGCAGGTGTACCCGCTCTCGCTCGTGCGCGGCGCGGTGCCGGCGGACAGCGTCTACAAAAAGCAGGGCGAGGTTACAGAAAAGCAGGCTTAGTTTCCGGAGCTGCGGCTTTCACATAAATACAGCCATGGGGGGAAGAGCGTTTGACTCTTCCCCCCTTTTTGCTGCGCCGCTGTTTATTCAGCCGCTCTCCGCGCCAAGTTCCACGGGCGCGGGGATAAACCGGTCCTCCGGCACTGTTTCCAGAAGCAGATATTTGCGCGTGTGTTCTTTGGTTTCGGCGTTGCGCACCGTTTCGCTGCGGTTTTCGCTCAACAGGCGCGTAATGGAGTACAGATCCACCCAGATTTCCGACGGCCCCTCCTTCTGCGATTCATCGAAAATGAGCTGCAGGCCCAGGTGCAGATGGCTGCTTGTAATGCCGTTTACGTTCTCCTTGGCGCTGTAGCCGGTGCGGCCCACATAGCCGATCACGTCCCCGGCCATGACGACGTCGCCCGCTTCCAGCCCCTCCGCATACGGCCGGTTCTGGCGCAGGTGCGCATAGTAATAGTAGCGCCGGCCGTCAAAGCTGCGGATACCGACGCGCCAGCCGCCGTATTGATTCCACCCCAGCACCTCCACCGTGCCCGACTCAACGGCGACGACCGGCGTGCCCACCAGCGCCATCAGATCGTGCCCGAGATGGCGGCGCGCATATCCGTAGCTGCGGCTGCTGCCGAAATCATCGTAGTCGTTATAGGCATAGCCCTTGGCGATGGGACAGTAGGCTTTCAGCCCGTACCGCTTTTCCCAGACAAGCTCGCCCTCCCGCTCCGTTTGCAGCTCATATTCGCCCAAAAATCCGCCCAGCACGGCGTCGTACGCCTCATGGTAATACGCGTAATTTTTATAACCTTTTGTAATATCTTCTATGGTTTCGCCATTTTGTATTCTTTCCGCTAGGGCAGTCAGGTCCCGTTCCCTGTATTTTGAAAAATCGCCGCCGTATTTCGTGCCGAGAACGGCGAGAAGCTCGACCCAGTCGAGATGCGTTTCGCCGCCTGTGCCGTATGTTTCCACGTCCAGCCGCATCGCCCGGTTCAGCGCCGGATAGGGTATGTCGAAATCGACCCATTGGATAAACGCATCCGAGCCGCTCTCCGCCGCCGTCTGCACCGCGGCTTCCCCGCGCGTCAGCGACAGGCCGACCGCGACGGCGAGCACGAGCAGCAAAAGCGGAATCCCGTCGAGCAGACGGCGGTTTATTTTCAGTACACGGTACATGTGTCCATCTCCATCCTCAGGAATATCCATACGACAGTGTATGCGCGACGGCATGTACCATATGTAAGAAAGCGAGGGGCGCAGGCGAAGGAAAATAAGCGCGGCCGGGGCGCGCCGGCAGGGTCCGGCGGGGAGAGCAGGCGCGGGCGGCGGCCGGGGCGCACCGGCAGGGTGCGGCGGAAAGAGCAGGCGCGGGCGGCGGCCGGGGCGCGCCGGCAGGGTACGGCGGGGAGAGCCGGCGCGGGCGGCGGCCGGGACGCGCGGGCAGGGTCCGGCGGGGTATACCACAAAAAGCTATTCTCATAAATAAAAAAATGTGATATACTGAAGTATAATAGAACACTGTCCTGCGGGACGGACGGAAAGCGGGGCTTTTCAATGAAAATCGTGGTACTGGCGGGCGGGCTCAGCCCGGAACGGGACGTATCCCTCTCCTCCGGCGCGCTGATTGCCGGCGCGCTCGCGCGGTGCGGACACCGGGCGCTGCTGCTCGACCTGTGCTTCGGCGCAGGGGAGCGGGATTTTGACGCCGCGTATGCGGCGCAGGCACAGGAGCCACGCCGCTGCGACGTGCCGGACAGCGAGCCGGACCTGCAGGCTCTGCGGGATGCGGGCGCGCGGCCGGTCGGCGAGCATGTGGTGGAGATCTGCGCGGGCGCGGACGTGACGTTTCTGGCCCTGCACGGCGATATAGGCGAAAACGGCATGCTGCAGGCCCTGTTCGCGATACACGGGATACGCCACACCGGGACCGGATACGCGGGCAGCCTGCTCGCCATGGACAAATCGCTCACAAAGCAGCTTCTGCGCGAAAGCGGCATTCTGACGCCGGACTGGCGCACGGCCGATCTGCGGGAGGGGGACGTGCCGGCGGACCTGCCCTGCCCCTGCGTCATCAAGCCGTGCGGCTGCGGGTCGAGCGTAGGCGTTTCCATTGTGGACACCCCGGCGCAGCTTGCGAAAGCCGTGGAATATGCGCGCAGATATGAGCAGACCATTCTGATAGAAGAGAAGATCGAGGGCCGGGAGTTCTCCGTGGGCGTGCTGGACGGAAAGGCCCTGCCCGCGATCGAGATCATTCCCCGCGCGGGTTTTTACGATTACAGAAACAAATACCAGTCCGGCCTTACGGAGGAGGTCTGCCCTGCCGACATTCCCGCTGAAACGGAGGCGGCGCTGCGGGCGGCGGCGCTGCGCGTACACCGCGCGC
Source organism: uncultured Eubacteriales bacterium (assembly GCA_905209135.1). GTDB lineage: Bacteria > Bacillota > Clostridia > Oscillospirales > UMGS1783 > UMGS1783. Next base: position 3,772 of record CAJLRT010000025.1, on the reverse strand, counting down.
TCAGGCTGGGCAGCTACTCGCGCATTGACTTTATCCTGCGCGCGGACGGCGCCGCTTTCTGTCTGGAGGCCAACACGCTGCCGGGCATGACGCCCACCAGCCTGCTGCCCCAGGAGGCGGCCGCCGCCGGCATTTCCTACGACGGGCTGTGCCAGCGGATCGTAGAGCTGGCGCTGCGTCCGGACGGGAGAAAAAATAGATAAAACGTTGAAATCGGCCGCGTACACTGAATATAATACTTTGACGTTAAGAAGGAAACGCACATGAACGCAACGACAGACACGCATGAAAGGCAGGCTGCGCCCCATCCCGAAACGCCCAGAGGGCTGACGCAGGCGGAGGTCCGGCAGCGCATGGAGGCCGGAGCGCACAACAGGCAGCCGGAGGGGCTGACGCCGTCGATCGGCAAGATCGTGCGGAAAAACACCTGCACACTGTTCAACCTGATCAATGTGCTGCTCGCCCTTGCCATCCTGCTCGTGGGACACATTGAAAACACCCTGTTTATCGGCATCGCCCTGTGCAATACCGCCATGGGCATTTTTCAGGAGGTGCGCGCCAAGCGCACGCTGGACAAGCTGTCCATCCTCGCCCAGACCAAAGCGCACGCCGTGCGGGACGGCCAGCTCGTCTCCATCGCCTGCGATGAAATCGTCATGGACGACGTCATCCTGCTGCAGACGGGAAACCAGGTGTGCGCGGACGCGGTGGTGCTGCAGTCGCAGGGGCTGGAGATGGACGAGGCGCTGCTGACCGGCGAGCCGGACGGAATCCGCAAGGAGCCGGGCGACGCGGTGATGTCGGGCAGCTTTGTCGTCGGCGGAAGCGCCTATGTGCGCGTGACCGCCGTCGGCGACGACAACTACGCCACAGCCCTGACCAAAGAGGCCAAACGCGTGAAAAAGAGCCGGTCCAAGCTCATGCGCAACCTCACGCTTATCATACGCGTGCTGACGTTTATCATCATCCCTGTCGGCATCGTCCTGTTCTACAACCAGTACACCACCGACGGCGCGACCATTCAGAGCGCGGTGCTCGGCGCTTCGGCCGCCATGCTGGGCATGATCCCGGAGGGGCTGATTCTGCTGACGGGCATTACGCTCACCGTGAGCGCCCTGAACCTGGCCCGCAACAATGCGCTGGTACAGTCGCTCGACAGCATAGAGACGCTGGCGCGGGTAGACGTGATCTGCCTGGACAAGACGGGCACGATCACCGACGGCACACTCTCCTTTGAGACGCTCGACAAGCTGGAGCAGGTGCCGGACGGATGGGCCGAGCAGGCGGTCGCCGAGCTGATGGGCGCGCTGCGGGATGAAAACGTCACGGCTGATATTCTCCGCAAGGCTTTCGGCAGCGAAAGCCGGTGGGCAGCGGAAACAACCGTGCCCTTCTCCTCCAAGCGCAAGTGGAGCGGCGCGACCTTTGCCGGCGAGGGCAGCTTTGTCATCGGCGCGCCCGCCTTTGTTTTCCAGGATACGTCCCTGCCCCTGTTCGCGCGGGCGCAGGCATATACGGCCCGGGGCCTGCGCGTGCTGTGCCTGGCGCACAGCGATCAGCCCATCCGGGGCGACGCGCTGCCGGCGGGGCTGCGCTGCATTGCGCTGCTGGTGCTGTCCGACACCATACGGGCCGAAGCGCCCGAGACGTTCCGCTATTTCCGGGAACAGGGCGTGGCCCTGAAAGTCATTTCAGGCGACGACCCGCTCACCGTAAGCGCCATTGCGGGCGCGGCGGGGCTGGAGGGGCATGAAAAGGCTGTGGATATGAGCCGGATAGAGCCCGGCGCGGACCTGCACGCGCTCGCCGAGGAGTACACGGTGTTCGGGCGGGTGTCGCCCCAGCAGAAACGGGATTTAATCCGCGCCCTGGGCGAAAACGGGCACACGACCTGCATGACGGGCGACGGCGTGAACGACGTGCCGGCCATGAAAGAGGCCGACTGCAGCGTGGCGATGGTCGGCGGCAGCGACGCGGCGCGCAGCGCCTGCGATTTCGTGCTCATGACCTCCGATTTCTCCGCCATGATCCAGGTGCTCCGGGAGGGGCGGCGCGTGATCAACAACATTGAAAACGTCTCAGCCATGTACCTCGTCAAGACGATATACTCGACCATTCTCAGCATTCTCTACACCTTTCTCCCGCTCCCCTATCCGTTCACGCCGCTGCAGCTTACGCCGATCAACGTGTTCACGGTGGGCATCCCCTCCTTCCTGCTGGCCCTGCGGCCCAATTTTGAACGGCCCGAGGGCAGGTTTTTGCCGAATGTTCTGGAAAATTCCCTGCCCGCCGCGGTGACTGTGATCCTCAACATACTGATCGTGGAGCTGGCCGGGATGGCGTTTGAGCTGACGGCGCTCGAGACTTCCACCATGCATGTGCTGCTGACGGCGACCGTCGGCTTCGTCCTGCTGTTCAGGGTTTCAGAGCCGCTGACCGGGAAGATGATCGTCGTCAATATAGCGCTGATGGCGGGCTTCCTCGCCTTCTTCATTCTGGGCGGCCCGTTCTTTACGCTGGGCAGCCTGTTCAACCGGACGGCGTTTTTCTACCTGCCCCTGCTCTATGCCAGCATATACGTATTCCGCGCTCTGAGCGCAGGCGTGTGCCGGACCGAGGCGTGGATTGCGCGCATGCGCGAAAAGCGCCGCCAGAAGACGGCGGGATAAAACGGCGCGCAGTGTGGAGCGTGCGCGGCGCGCCCGGACGGACCCGCGGGCGCGGGCAGGCGGGCTTCTGGCCGCGGGGGTTCCGGCTCCGTCCGGCCGGCGGGCGGCGATCTGCCGCAGGAGCTTCCACAAGCCGGGAAAACCGGCTGAAAACGGCCGCCGGGGCGCTTTATATTTGACATTTCGTTTTTTTCCGTGATACAATAACTGCAAAAGCACACAGAAAAATATACGGGAGCCCCGCAAGCCCGGATGGAGATTGCGGCGGGCGGCGCAAAGCCGGCCCGGTCCCGGCGGAGGGAACTATGACACTCAACGACATTCTGAATCTGGCCGTGGTCTGCGCCGTTGTCCTGGCCGTGCTGGGACTGGGCATTTACATGCTCACCGGCAAGGGCGAGTCGATGATTTCCGGCTACGGCGCGCGGCCAGGCGGCGCGCCGCCGAAGTATAACGCAAAGAATCTGAGCAGGCTGATCGGGCTTGTGCTGATTCTGCTGGACGTGGTCGTCACCGTAACGGCGCTGCTTGCCACGCTGCAGATTGCGCCCTGGGCGACGACTGCCGGCGGCATTGCGGTTGTCGTCATCGCCGCTTTTACGCTCATATACGCCAATATGAGCGGGAAAATCCGTCCGCGTTAAATGTGCGCATGCAAAGGGCTCCGGAATTCCGGAGCCCTTTTTGGCCTATATAGCGCCGCCGCCGGCTTCTGCGCGTTTATGCGTCCGGCCGGAACCGCCCGGCGCACCGGCGGCAGTTTCCCGCCTGCCCGGCGCTTACAGCGCGCTGCAGCCGCAGCCGTTGTTAAAAAACGTATTCGAAGTATCCAGCGTGCTCGCGCTGTTACAGCCGCAGCCGTTTCCGTTATTCCAGGCACAGTTGTTGCAGCAGCGGTTGCAGCCGCACCCCCAACAACACCTTCTGCATCTATTCACAAAAAAATTACAACAAGCCATGAGAGAACCGCCTTTCTTTATTTCGTGGGTTGATCCACATTAGCAGTATATGCCGCGCGCACGGCGCGTGCGAAAAACGTCGGATTCCCCCGAAGTAGATCGGAAGAGCACACGTCTGAACTCCAGTCACACAGTGATCTCGTA
>CAJLRT010000024.1 GCA_905209135.1 uncultured Eubacteriales bacterium | reverse complement strand
CGACCACCGAGATCTACACTCTTTCCCTACACGACGCTCTTCCGATCTCCCGCAGCGCCGCCAGTTTTTCCGGCGGAATGGGTTCGCCCTCCCTGCGGCCGCAGCGGGGGCATACGTCGCCGATGATGCCGACATAGCCGCAGACCGGATCGCGGTCCACCGGGTGGTTGACCGAGCCGTAGCCGACGCCCTTGTCGTGCATATAGCGTATCACGGCCATAAACGCCTCCAGGTTGTCGGAGGGGTTGCCGTCCATCTCCACATACGTAATATGTCCCGCCGGCGTCAGCGCATGGTACGGCGCCTCTTTCTCAATCTTTTCAAAGGCCGTGATGGGATAGTACACGGGCACATGGAAGGAATTTGTATAGTACTCGCGGTCGGTCACGCCGGGGATGACGCCGTAGCGTTTCTTGTCCATGCGGATGAACCGGCCGGACAGGCCCTCGGCGGGCGTCGCAAGCAGAGAGTAGTTCAGGCCGGTCTGCTCGCCTTTGCGGCGGCAGAATTCGTTCATGTGCCGGACGATCTCCAGCCCTTTCTCCTGCATCTCGTCGCTCTCGCCGTGGTGGTGGCCGTACAGGCTGACGAGCGTCTCCGCAAGCCCGATAAAGCCGATGGAAAGGGTGCCGTGCTTGATCACGTCGCGCACCTCGTCGTCCGGGCCGAGCTTGTCGCTGTCCAGCCAGACGCCCTCGCCCATCAGGAAGGGATAGTTGCGCACCTTCTTTTTGGCCTGGATCTCATACCGGTCGAGCAGCTGCCCGGCCACCAGTTCCAGCACATCGTCCAGCGCGCGGTAGAAAGCCGCCTCGTCGCCCTTGGCCTCAATGGCGAGCCGGGGCAGGTTGATCGAGGTAAACGAGAGGTTGCCGCGGCCGTAAGTCGTCTCCTGCTGCGGGTCGTAGCGGTTGGCGATCACACGCGTGCGGCAGCCCATGGTCGCAACCTCCGTCTCCGGTCGGCCGGGCACATAGTACTGGAGGTTATAGGGCGCGTCCAGGTTGACAAAGTTGGGGAAGAGCCGCTTTGCGCTGCAGTGGCAGGCGAGCTCGAACAGGTCGTAGTTGGGGTCGCCGGGATTGTAGTTCACGCCCGCTTTGAGCTTGAAAATCTGGATGGGGAAAATCGGCGTTTCGCCGTGGCCCAGCCCCGCCTCGGTCGCGAGCAGGATGTTGCGGATCACGAGCCGGCCCTCGTCGCTGGTGTCGGTCCCGTAGTTGATGGAGGAGAAAGGGGTCTGCGCGCCGGCGCGCGAGTGCATGGAGTTGAGGTTGTGCACAACGGATTCCATGGCCTGATAGGTGCGCCGGCCGATCTCCTGCTCGGACTCGCCGAGCGTGAATTGAAGCGCCTGCTCCGCCGCGGCCCCGCCGATATGCGCCTGCAGCCCCTCGCCCAGGGCGCGGACATACGCCTCGTTGCGGCCCAGCGACGGCCCGCCCGCCTTGGCCTCGGCGGCGTCTACAATCTCGGTCACCGCCTGCTTGTCCATCCCGGCGTCCGGCGCGAGAATGGAGAGGGCCTTGCGCAGGTTCTCAATCAGCAGGCGGCGGTATGTCTTTTTCACGCCCTTGGCGAGCGCATAGTCAAAGTTCGGAATGCCCTGGCCGCCGTGCTGGTCGTTCTGGTTGGACTGGATGGCAATGCAGGCCAGCGCCGCATAGCTCTGTATGTCCTGCGGCTCGCGCAGATAGCCGTGGCCGGTATTGAAGCCGTTGGTGAACAGCCGGTCGATATCGATCTGGCAGCAGGTCGTCGTCAGCGCGTAAAAGTCAAAGTCGTGTATGTGAATCCAGCCCTCCTCATAGGCGCGCGCCTGTTCGGGCGTGAGCAGATAGGCCGTGTTATAGGACTTGGCCGCGGCGCTGCCGAGCTGCAGCATGCTGCCCATGGAGGTGTTGCCGTCCACATTCGCATTGTCGCGCTTGAGGTTCGAGCGGCGCGCGTCGGCGTTGGTGATTTCGTCGCACGCCTGCATGAGCGCGGTGTTTGACTCGCGCACCCGGGTGCGCTTGGCGCGGTAAAGGATATAGCGCTTCGCAACGTCCTCCAGGCCGTTGTGCATGAGCACGCGCTCGACTTCGTCCTGAATCTGCTCTATTTTGTAGTTGTCCTCGCCCGTCGCCATCAGCGCGTCGCCAACCTGGTTGGCAAGCCGCGCCGCTGTCGCAGCATCCTCCCGGCCCGCCGCGGCGAGCGCCTTGAGAATGGCGTTGGCGATCTTGGACTCGTCGTACAGCACGACCCGTCCGTCCCGCTTGGTAATGCTCCTGACCCTCGTGTTCTCCATGTGCGTATATCCTCCCATTATAACTCAGTCAGTACAGGTTCGCCCGCGGCCCGCGTCGCGCGCATGTCCAGAATCCGCTGGTTGCGCGAGCCCCGGAACTTCAGCTCCAGGCTCTTTTCCGCAAGCAGAAACGGGCCGTCAATCAGGTAATCGGTCTGCTCCAGCAGGTCGGCCCAGGCGTTTTCCGCCGTCGCGCCGTCGCGCAGGGCCTCGTAAGTATATCCGGTGTAGGTCACAACGTCCAGCCGGGTCTGCGCGTGGATACGCGCCGCAAGCGGCGCCAGCGCCGCGGCCTGCAGAAACGGCTCGCCGCCGCTGAACGTGACGCCGCGCAGCAGCGGGTTGCGCGCAATCCGGTCGAACAGCGCGTCCGCGGAGACCTCCGTTCCGCCGTCCAGCGGATGGGTCTGCGGGTTGTGGCAGCCGGGGCAGCCGTGCAGGCAGCCCTGCGTAAAAACAGTAAAGCGGTAGCCGGGCCCGTCGACAATGGATTCCTCCACAATGCCCGACACCCGCAGCATTCTCTCTGACATCTCCATGCTCCTACTAGATGTGGTACTAACAATTTATATTATCCTACAATATATTCATAATGTCAAGGTCGATTTTTCATATTATACTCAAATTGTATATTTGACGAAAAGTTGCCGCTTCTCCGCACCGTATTTGTACACTTGGCCGTATGCCGGCGGCGAAAAGCCGGCCCGCCCCGGGGAAACCAAAAACACGGCCCGCGCCCAGGCTTTCCCGCGCGCGCACCTACCCATATAGGGGGATAGTATTGATGCGGACTGCCCGCCGGAGAGCTCGCTCAGCGCGGCAAACACACAGGGGCGCGGCGGAATGCCGCGCCCCTGATATTGTGCGCGCGCCCTTTGGCACAGGGCGCGCCGCGCATATTATTTCAGGAATCCGTTTACAATTTCCGACTCTGCCTGCTCATAGGTCAGCCCCAGCGTCATCAGTTTCATAATCTGCTCGCCCGCGATCTTGCCGATGGCGGCCTCGTGGATGAGCGAAGCGTCCACATGCCCGGCCTGAATTTCGGGGATGGCCTGCACGACCGCGCCGTCCATGATGATCGCGTCGCATTCCGAGTGCCCCATACAGGCGTTGTTTCCGTGGATTTTGGAGAGGAATTTCTGGACCGACTCCCCTTTCGCCACCGACCGCGAGGTTATGTTTGCGCTGGAGTCCCTGCCGTTCAGGTCCACGGCAAACGTGGTCGTCGCCGTCTGCGTACCGCTCGTCATGAGCTTCTCGTGCACGATCAGGGTCGCCCCGTCGCCGACCGTCCCCTCCGTAACCCTGTCGGTGGAGTCCACGCCCTCGATCTGGACGGTGTCCATCTCCAGATAGCTGCCCTCTTCCAGGTAAACGCGGGTCACAGGGTTGAGCACGCGCGCGCCCGTGCCGCCGCCTTCGCCGTAATGCTTCTCCACATACTTCACCCTGGCGTTTTTACCCACGTGAAAGGTGTGGATGCCGTCGTGCTGGGACAGGTGCAGCCCGTCGTTGTGGATGCCGCAGCCGGCGATGATCTGCACGTCGCTGTCCTCGCCGATGTAGAAGTCGTTGTACACAAGGTCCACAAGCCCGCTCTGCTCGACGACGACCGGGATGTGTACAAACTCGCCCTTTGTGCCGGGCGCGACGCGGATGTCGATGCCGGGGTTGTCCTCTTTGGATATAATCTGTATATGCTCCGTGCTGGCGCGGCTTTCGCTCTTTCCGTCCACCCGGATATTGTACGCCCCGGCCGGTTTTTCACCGGAAAGCCCGGCGATTACGTCCAGCATTTTCTGGATGACAGCGTTCATATGCGCACCTCCTCACGGTAATAGCGGCAGGCGTTCGACTCTTTGAGCAGGCCCGGGAGGATTTCGTCCTTGGTCCCGGTTCCCGTAATGGTGCCGTTTGACACGACGATGATCCTGTCCGCAATCTCGATAATACGCTCCTGGTGCGAGATAATGAGAATGGTTCCGTTTTTCTCATCCCGCATTTTCTGGAATACGCGGATAAGGTTGTGGAAGCTCCACAGGTCGATGCCGGCCTCCGGCTCGTCGAACAGATAGAGCTGGGGCGCGCGGGCGATCAGCGTCGCGATCTCAATGCGCTTGAGTTCGCCGCCCGACAGGCGCGCGTCGATCTCCCGGTCGATATAGTCCATCGCGCACAGCCCCACCTCGGCGAGATATGCGCAGGCCTCGTCCGTCGCCAGGGTGCGGCCCGCCGCAAGGCGCAGCAGATCGCGCACATACAGGCCCTTGAACCGGACCGGCTGCTGAAAGGCGAAGCCGATGCCCAGCCGGGCCCGTTCGGTTACGCTCAGGCCGGTAATGTCCGCGCCGTTGAACAGGATCTTGCCCGCCGTCGGCTTTTCAATGCCCATGATCAGCTTGGCGAGCGTCGATTTTCCGCCCCCGTTGGGGCCGGTGATTACAATGAAGCCGTTGTCCTCCACCTTGAGGTTAATATCGTGCAGAATCTCTTTGCGCGCCTGTTCCGCATCCATTGCAACGCCAAAAGAAACGTTTTGCAGTTCCAGCATATGCTCCCCTCCGTATTTCGGGATTTGATTCCTGTGCTTCCGTTTCAATAATACACCTTTTAGGTATGCAATGTCAACAATTTTGCGAGATTTCTAAAAAAACCAACGGCCCGGCGGATATACTCCGCCGGGCCGTTTGCAAACCCGCGCTGTCTATTCCACGTCGAGCGGGACGCGGCGGTCGGGCGGCGGGAAAGCCGCGTCCAGGCGCGCCCAGTCCTCCTCCGAAATCCGCAGCTCGCGCGCGGCGGCGTTTTCCCGTACATGCTCCAGGCTTGCGGCCTTGGGAATGGCCATCACGCCCGGCCGCCGCCAAAGAAAGGCGAGCAGGAGCTGGGCGGCGGTCGCGCCGTAGCCGGCCGCCGTCTGCGTCAGCAGGGGATGGCGCAGCAGCCCGCGCCCCGTCCGGGACACCGCGCCCGCCTGCGCGAGCGGGCAGTAGGCCATCACCCCGATCCCGCGCGCCGCCAGCAGGGGCAGCAGCGCATATTCAATTCCGCGCGAGCCGAGATGGTACAGCACCTGGTCGACGGCGCAGTTTTCGCCGCCCGGCGTTTCCAGCAGCTCCTGCATATCCTCCACGTCGAAGTTGGAAACACCCCAGCGCCGGATCTTTCCCTGCGCGACGAGCTCTTCCATGCAGGCCACCGTCTCCCGCAGCGGCACATTGCCGCGCCAGTGCAGCAGGTAGAGGTCGAGGTAGTCTGTCTGCAGGCGCTTGAGCGAGGCGGCGCAGCTCTGGAAAATGTGCTGCCTGCCCGCATTTTCAGGGTGCACCTTGGACACGAGCTGGAACGATTCCCGCGGCAGCTCGCGCACGGCCCGGCCCACCAGCGCTTCCGAGCGGCCGTTACCGTAGATCTCGGCGGTGTCGATCAGCGTCAGGCCCAGCGCCACGCCGGTGCGCAGCGCCTGCGCCTCCGTCCCGGCCTTGCCGGGCGAATCGCCCATAAACCAGCCGCCCTGGCCCAGAATGGGCAGCGCCATGCCGTTTGCGTCTATGGTATTGGTATGCATATAATCCCCCCTCGGGTACATGGCCGCCATCGCCCGGCGGCCGCCGGTGCGTGTGCAGCCGCTGTCACGCGGCCTTGATATAGTACATCTTCGCAGTGCGCGGACCGAGCGCCAGCGTCAGCCCGCCGTCCATCAGCTCGCCGCCGGACGCGGCGGCGACCGTCTCGCCGGTGTCCATATCGGTCACGGTATACTGCGCAGACTCCACAAGCCCCCGCAGCGCAATCGTCCGGGTCGGTTCCTTGGTCAGCTCGCGGGTGTACACGACCGCGACGCCGTCCCGCCCCTCGTCCAGCATCAGCGAATACGCCTGCCAGGACACCGCGTCAAACACAGGCTCGATTAAGCTGTAGTAGTCGCCGTAGAAATAGGGCCGGACCAGATTCAGCTCCTCCACCCGCTTTTTGGCAATGCCCGGGTTTTGACCCACCGTATCCACCATGGAAACCCCCTGCGAGAGCAGGCTGCGGAAAAAGTAGGGATCAAACCAGCTATAGCCGCTGCCCGCGCCGGTAGCGGACAGGGGCAGCCAGTAGATATACCCCTGGGTCTGCGCCTGCATCCCCTCGATCTGAAACGTGGGATAGGCCCAGCACTGGTAGTCGCTGCGCCACAGGTTCACACTGCGCCGGAGCGTCTCCAGGTCGATACGCCGGCCGCCGGAAGCGCAGTTGTCAATCGTCAGGCCGGGGAACTTCTCCAAAAGCGCGTCGAACAGGCGGTAGAGGTTGACGATGTACTTCTGCTCCGTCATTCCGGCGCGGCCCTCCTCGTCGTTTGCGCGCCAGATTTCGAGCGGCTCTATGTTGAAGTCCTGGCGGTAGACGTCCACGCCGTTGTCCTCAATAAAGCCGGTCAGAAACGCCTCCATCCACGCATAGCCCTCTTCCGTGCTCAGGTTGAACAGGATAGAGCCGTTCATCTCCTTTTCAAAGAACAGGCCGCGGTGGTTTACATACATATCGCTGCCCTGGTAGGCGCGCTCAGGCTCGCACCACAGCGTAAAGGAGTATCCGTTTTCATGACAGTAGTCCGAAACCGCCCTGGCGTTTCCGTCCGGCCAGAGGTTGCGGTTGGGCGTCCAGGTCCCGACCTGGCTGGACCAGCCGGTCCCGTCGTTGGCAATGCCCGCCAGGCCGTCGACAAGCTCAAAGTCGCCGAACCAGGCCGCGTCCACCCAGAGGTTCTCCGCGGCGACATTGTAGCGCTCGAACATATCGATCCGGCTCTCGAGGTATTCCGCCGTTCGCCCGCCCCAGCAGTTGATACTGATGGGAATGCCGTCCTGCCGCACGTTTTCCGGCGTGTATTCGGCAAGGATCAGCCGCCGCAGCAGATTATGCCCCTGCGCCGCATCCCCCTCAAAATAGGTGACGCTGCAGCTCGGCGTCCGGATCTGTTCGTCCGGATACAGGTACGCGTCCAGGTCCTGCTGTCCCGCCTGCATGCGCACGCCCGCGTCTTCCACCGTGAAATCGCACTGCCACTGCCCGGTCCAGCCCAAGGCCGCCATCACGCCGCAGCCATCGCCCAGCACGTCGAAAAACGGCCACGCGTGCGAGGAGCTGCGCCCGCCCTGGGGGCGCAGGGACGCGCCCTCGGCGGCGCTGAGCGGGAAGGTGCGCAGGGAAAAATCCTTGTAATCGTCAATCTGCGAATCGCGGCAGCCATGCGACGTGTTCATCTCATATCCGTCCGCCGGCGCGGGCAGGCCGAACACCACGTCCGCGCCGCTGAACCGGGAAATCCGGGCTGAGTTGCCCCGGCCCGTGTTCGTCATGCGCACCACCCATTCGACGCTGTCAAAGCCGCTGGGGAAAGTCGCAGTCAGCGTGCACTCCAGCCCGTCTTTCCGGCTGGCATACGTCACAGTCAGCGCGTCCTTCCCATCGACCGGGTCGCGGGAAATCTTCTTTTTCCACCTGTGCAGGAATTCGCGTGAGCTCACACCGTCCAGCACAAAGGAAAAGGGGGCGTCGTCGCTCTCCACAAGGGCGGTAAACCAGGCTTTCACCCCGTCCGTGACGGCGGCGGCAGCCCCGGTTTCCGGCGCGACGGCGCAGGCGGATACAATCGGCAAAAGGATGAGCAGGCATAGAATGAGCGCGGCAAATCTCTTCATGGCTGTAAACTCCTTTTATAGAGGATCCCCGGATAAATCGTTTTTCCCCCATTAGAAAAGATATGGCGGGCAGAAAACTGTCCGCCATATTCTTTCAGCAGTCCGGATCCGGATTACAGATACGCTTTTTCAAACAAAGCGTCGGCCTCTTCGCGGGTCGGGAGCGAGGACGAGGTGCCCTGACGCGTAACCGAGATGGTCGCAACGCAGTTGGCGAACTTGATCGCGGTGAGGATATCCTTGCCCTCGGAAATCGCCGTTGCAAACGCGCCGTTGAATGCGTCGCCCGCGCCGGTCGTGTCCACCACCTTGGCTTCGGGGGGGGCTACGATGTATTCCACCTTGCCGTCATAGTAGAACGCGCCCTTGCCGCCCAGGGTGATCAGCACGCTCTTGGCGCCGCGGCCCATGAGGATCTGCGCGGCCTTGCGCGCGTCGTCCGTCGTCTCAACCTTGTCCATGCCCGAAAAATAGGCGGCTTCCGTCTCATTGGGCGTCAGATAGTCCACGCCCTCGAAGATGTTCTCCGGCATCTCGCAGAAGGGGGCCGGGTTCATCATAATCGGCTTGTTGTACTTGCGGCCCAGGCGCACAAACTCCTGGATCGCGGCCGCGTTGGTCTCAAACTGGGTGAGCAGGATATCGGACTGGGCGATCTCCTCCTCCGCGCGGGCGACCTCTTCCACAGACATGGTGGCGTTCGCGCCCAGGCCGATGGCAATGCGGTTCTCGCCGCGCTCGCGGTGGACCAGAATGACCGCGGCGCCGGTGCCTTCGGTCTCCGACTCATAGACGTATTTTTCAGAAATGCCGACTTTGCGGAAGTTCTCGTGCAGGGCGTTGGCAAAGTCGTCCTTGCCCGTCTTGACGATCATCGTCGTTTCCGCGCCGCACTTGGCCGCAGAGGTGGCCTGATTGGCGCCTTTGCCGCCCGGGCCGGTTTTGATCTCATACCCGAGCACGGTTTCACCGTCCACCGGATAGCGGGGGACATACGCCGTTACATCGTAAATAAAGCTGCCCATGACTGTGACTTTTCCCATTGTGCACTCAACCTTTCGTAATATCTATTTCCAAAAACCACTTATAGGGTTCGCCTGCTTTGAGAACGGAGTACTGGCCCCGCTCGCGCGCCGTGTCGGGCCGGTCAAACGAGCCGGTGCAGACCTCGAGCGCCGCGTTGTGGAACATGCCGAGCCCGCCGTTGCCGTCGTTCATCCACAGCCCGGCATAGGGCACCTTATCCTTGGGGAAAGTGAACATGAGCCGCGTCCCGTCGGACGGATACTGGTAGCCGAGCCAGCCCTCGGGCACGGCCTCGGAATAATAGAACTTCCACGCGTCGCCGTTGCCCGCGCCGTAGGCCTTGCTCACGTCCAGCCGCGTCGTGCCGTCCACGCCGTAGGGCAGGGTGCACACGTCGCCGCGCTCGCCGTATTTCTCGGCGTTGCTCGAGAATACGATCTCCGCTTTCGCGTCTTTTGCATAGGGGCTGAGCACATAGCCGCCCTCTTCCGCCGCCGCCATGAAATGCGCGGCCCAGATGAAGTCGAAGTCGTGCTCGCCGGTGTTGGTGGCGGTAAATTCGATGCGCAGTCCGCCGCGGCCGTTGTCGGTAATCCGCTTTTCAAAGGTATAGGGCAGAATGCCCGATTTCATGTATGTACATACGGCGCCGTCGCACTCCGTAAAGGTGTGCGGAACGCGGGAAACCTCGCCGTGGTCCAGGTATTCCAGGCCCTTCAGCGGCCCGTCGGGATAGGCCCAGGGGTCGATGGTGGGGAACATGTCGTCATACGCGGCGCACTCCGCCTGGGTGTAGGACGTGTCCAGCCCCAGCTTGCGGTATTTTTCCTCTTTCCGCTGGGCGAGGTAGTCGCGGCCGGTCTCCCGCAGCACGAGCGACGTGAGCTTGCCGCCCTGCGAGGGCAGGAAGGTCGCCTCCAGCTTGTCGGTTACGACAACGACGGATTCAATATCTTTGTACATGCTTTTTTTTACTTGTATAGCCATTGTGTTTCGAGGCGTGAAAGCCTCTTTTCCTCCTCTCAATTACGCTTTTTATCCTGACAGTTTTTGTATTTCTTATCATATCATAAATGAATGGAAAAATCAAAATATTTTGTATTTCAAAAACAAAAACTCCGCGCAAACCGCTCCTCCCCAGCCTCTGCCTCCAAACACGCTGAGGCGCCCGCCCCATCGTCCGCTTGCACGCGCAGGGCGCGCAGCACAGGAGGGGCCGCGGCGGGATCAGTCCCCGAGGAACCATGCTCTCCGATATGGCCTGCAAAGCACGGCGCAGAACTGCAGGCGGGCCCGGCGCGGCCATCTCCCCCGGTGCAGTCCTCCCCTCTCCGCGCGGCCATCTCCCCCGGCGCAGGCCTCCCCTCTCCGCGCAGCCATCTCCCCGGCGCAGGCCCCCCCGTTCCGGGGTATCCCACCCCTTGCCTCCATCCCCCCACCGCCCAGGCATCCCTCCTGCGCTTGGGAATCCCCTCATCGCGGACA
>CAJLRT010000023.1 GCA_905209135.1 uncultured Eubacteriales bacterium | reverse complement strand
TAATCGCCATTGCATATGACTTTTTCATTAGTTTTCGCCCCCTTCATAAAATACATCCTGAAGGACATATGTGGGATCGGGCTCGGGATCGTTGAGCGCGAATTCTGCGGCCGCAGCCATCTCATCAGCGGCGGACTGCTCCAGCGCGTCCAGCTCAGCGTCGGTGACTTTGTGCTCTTCCTTGAGGTATTCACGCAGGCGCTTGATCGGATCTTTCGCCTTCCACTCTTCTACTTCTTCCTTGGTACGATACGGCGTCGGGTCGCCGGTCCAGTGGCCGAGCCAGCGATACGTCTTGGTCTCAATGAGGATGGGGCCTTTGCCGGCGCGAACGTCCTTGACGGCCTTTTCAAAGACCTTGCCCAGGGCGACGACGTCGTTACCGTCGACCGTAATGCCCTGAATGCCGTAGGACTTGGCGCGGACGGAGATGTCCTTCACGGACGTGCTCTGCCAGGAGGGAACGGAAATGCCGTACAGGTTGTTCTCTACGACGAAGATGACAGGCAGCTTCCATACGGCGGCCAGGTTCAGCGCTTCATGGAAAGTACCTTCGTTGGTCGCGGAGTCGCCGCTCCAGCAGACGACGACCTGATTGCCGCCCTGCATTTTGACGCCGAGGCCGGCGCCGGTCGCGATGGGATAGCCGCCGCCGACGATGGCGTTGGCGCCCAGGTTGCCCTTGGTGAAGTCGGCGATATGCATGGAGCCGCTGCGGCCCTTGCAGTAGCCGTCGCGCTTACCCATCAGCTCGCACATGGCATAGTCCAGGCGCGCGCCCTTTGCGATGCAGTGGCCGTGGCCGCGGTGGGTAGACGTGATATAGTCCTCGTCTGTGATGAAGTTCGCCATGGTCGCAGGCGCGGCTTCTTCACCAACACAGAGATGGACGGATCCTCTGAGGATATTCTTCTCGAAGAAATCCACAGCTGTCATTTCAAACTTGCGGATCCGATACATCAGAAGCAATGTATCCAGATATTGCTGTTTGGTCATGTTCACACCTCCAAAGAGTGATTACTTCGACAGGACATCTTTGACAATGTCCACAATATGAGTCGTGGTCTCGGCGATGATAACGCCGGCTTCGCGCAGGACCTTTTCCTTGTTCTCGGCGCTGCCCGTGCCGTCCGCGGATACGATGGCGCCCGCATGGCCCATGCTGCGGCCCTTGGGGGCGTTTTTGCCCGCGATCAGCGCGATGACAGGCTTAGTGACATGCTTTTTGATATACTCAGCCGCGAGTTCTTCCTCGTTGCCGCCGATTTCACCGATCATGATGATCGCTTTGGTTTCGGGGTCTTTCTCAAACAGAGGCAGCACGTCGATAAAGGTGGAGCCGGGGATCATGTCGCCGCCCACGCCGACGCAGGTGCTCTGGCCGATGCCGGCGTTGGTGAGCATAAAGACCGTTTCATAGCAGTTCGTCGCACTTCTGGACATCAGGCCGACATTGCCGGGCTTGAAGATACGGTGCGCCATAAAGCCAGCCTTGGACTTGCCCGGAGAAATGATGCCGAAAGAGTTCGGGCCGACCACGCGCACGCCCTTCTGGCGGGACAGGTGGTATGCGTCCATCATATCGTGTACGGGCACGTGCTCCGCGATGGTAATGATCAGGGGAACTTCCGCCTCAATCGCTTCCATCAGGCCGGATTTCGTGAATTTTGCGGGAACAAACAGAACCGTCGCGTTCGCGTCGGTCGCCTCCATGGCTTCCTTCACCGTGTTGAACACAGGCACGCCGAGGACTTCCTGGCCGCCCTTGCCGGGCGTTACGCCGGCGACGACTTTCGTTCCGTACTGGAGCATCTGCTCCGTATGGAAGGTGCCTTCGCGGCCGGTAATCCCCTGCACGATCAAACGGGTATTTTCATCTATCATAATACTCATAGCTGTGCTCTCCTTTTCACGAGCTCATCCACGCCGGCGATCAGCCCGTCGGCATAGACGACGTTCTCCAGGCCCTGGATGATTTCGAGACCCTTTTCCTTGTTGGTGCCTTCAAAGCGGATGATGATCAGCTTGTTGATGCCGTACTGCTCTTTCGCGAGACGAATGCCGCCCGCCACCTCATCGCAGCGGGTGATGCCGCCGAAGATGTTGATGAACAGGGCCTTGTTCTTGTCGTCGTCGAGGATGATACGGACCGCTTCCTTAATCCGCTCGCTGGTCGCGCCGCCGCCGAGGTCGAGAGCCGTGCGGACCTTCATGCCCTTATCGGAAATGCGGTCGATACAGCTCATGAGCATGCCGGAACCATTGCTCGAAACCGCGATGGTGCCGTCCTCGTCGCAGGGGATGTACAGGAAGTTGAAGCTGCGCGCTTCGATGATCTTCGGGTTCTCTTCCTTTTCCAGGCTCGCCTTGAACTCCTGGACCTCAGGCTGACGGTACAGGGCGCTGTCGTCGACAGAGACCTTGCCGTCCAGCACGACGATGTTGCCGTCGTGGTCGACTGCGAGCGGGTTGATTTCCGCGAGCAGGCAGTCGCGCTTGAGGAAGAAGTCGTACAGCTTGCACAGGGTCTCTTCAAACTGCGCGGCCGTCTTGCCAGTCAGCCCCGCCTTGGAGGCCATGTCGGACGTGATGTCCTTCGTCATGCCGCTGAGGGGGTTGACGGGGACTTTGAAGATGAGTTCGGGATTGGTCTTGGCCGTCTCCTCGATCTCTACGCCGCCAGCCGGCGAAAAGATGAGCAGCGGGCACTTGGTCAGACGGTCCAGCATGATGGACAGGTACATCTCGGAGGCGACGTCCGCCCTCTCAACCGCCATGAGGCGGTTGACGATATGGCCCTTGATATTCATGCCCAGAATCTGGCCGGCGACATTTTTCAGTTCGTCCATATTGTCGGCCATTTTGATGCCGCCGGCTTTGCCGCGGCCGCCGACCTGGACCTGTGCTTTTACTACCAGCGGGAATGTGATCTCTTTATTGGCTTCCACAGCGGCGGCAAGGCCGTCGACTGAATCGGAATGAACGCCCTTTTTCACGGGCAGTTCAGCCATTTCAAACAGGTCTCTCGCTTTATACTCCATTAAATCCATAAGATTAACCCCACAATTCTTCATCCGTCGGAGTCGGTTTGTCCTTGAGGAATTTCGCGATGCGGATGTAGTTGATCAGATGTTTGTAGTCGAAGTTCTCGGAGATGCTGTTGTTGCCCCAAGAGCAGCAGCCGAGGGTCGTGGTCGGCGCAAGGCCGTTCTGGAAGCTGCCGCCGTTCATGGTGGAGCAGATCTGGTTGACCAGGACGCGGGCGACCTCCAGGCGGTTGCCGGCATACTCGAGATGCTCGTCGTTGTCGGAGTGGATGCTCACGCTGTGGCCTCTGCCGTCCACTTCAAGGTTGGCCTGGGCGATTTCAACGGCTTCCTCAAAAGCGTCATAGCGGTAGGTGGAAATAACCGGGCACATCTTCTCTTTGGAGAGGATGTCGGCCTTGCCGTAGCCGTCGGCCTCGATGAGGATGACGCGGGTGTCGGCAGGCACTTTGATTCCGGCCGCTTCCGCAACCTTGATGGCGCTGACGCCGACGAGGTCTTTGTTCATCACGCCGCCCGGGAAGATGGTGTCGCGCAGAGCCTGCTTCTGGGCAGGATCGGTCACATACACGGCGCCGTTCTTCTGCGCTTCGGCCATGATCGCGTCATACTCTTCCTTCGGCGCGATAATGGTCTGCTCGCCGGAGCAGATGATGCCGTTGTCAAACGCTCTGCCCTCGAGGATCTTGGGCACTGCGACGGAGATATCCATGCCGCGGTCAACGATGCACTGCACGTTGCCGACGCCGACGCCGTAGGCGGGCCTGCCGCTGGAATAGGCGGATCTGACCATGGCCATGCCGCCGGTGGCGACGACCACGTCGACCTGCTTCATCAGCTCGGCGGACGCTTCGACGGAAGGAGGATCGATAAACTGAATGACGTTCTCGGGCGCGCCCAGGGGCTTAATCGCCTCGTTGAACATGGCAACGAGCTGCGCGGTCAGCTTCTTTGCGCGCGGATGCGGCGAAAGAATGACGGTGTTGCGGCCCTTGATGGCGAACATGGCGTTGCACATCGGGGTAACGACAGGGTTGGTGCAGGGCGTGATGGCGCCCACGACGCCGACCGGACGGGCGATTACGGTGATGCCGGTCTCTTCGTTGCGCTCCACAATACCGACGGAAACCTTATCTTTCAGGTTGCCCCAGATGATCTTGGACTTGCCTTTGCACTTGGCGATCTTATGCTCGTACACGCCCATTCTGGTCTCGTCTACGGACAGACGGGCCAGCGGCTCGGCATTGTCATAGACGACCTTGGCGATCGCTCTGACGATGGCGTCGATCTGCTGCTGGTTGAATTTTTCCAGCTGCTTCTGTGCGATTCTGGATTTTTCTACCAGGCTCGCAACCATTTCTTTTGCTTCCATGGGTACATCCTCCTAAGTATGTAAATATATGAATAAGCGCTGCATGAGGAAGCGGCAAAGAATTGCAGCTTCCTCAGTTGCATGGACAAACAAAATTAGACGCGCGCTACGCCGCTGTCCTTCGCCGCCTGGGCCACAGCCTTGGCCACGGCGTCTCTGACTCTGGTGTCGAAGGGCTTCGGAATGATGTAATCCGGGTTGAGCTCGTCGTCGGATACGAGGCCGGCGATCGCCTTGGCCGCCGCAATCTTCATCGCGTCGTTGATGTCCTTGGCGCGCACGTCGAAAGTGCCTCTGAAAATGCCCGGGAACGCGAGCACGTTGTTGATCTGGTTCGGGAAGTCGCTGCGGCCGGTGCCGATGACCTTCGCGCCGGCGGCCTTTGCGATATCCGGCATGATCTCCGGAACGGGGTTGGCGCAGGCAAAGATGATCGGATCGCGGTTCATGGACTTGACCATCGCCTCGTCCACAATGCCGGGGACGGATACGCCGAGGAAGATGTCAGCGCCGACGAGGGCTTCCTTCAGGCCGCCTTTGACCATTCTCGGATTGGTTTCGGGCGCGTACAGCTGCAGCTCGGAGTTCAAGCCCTCCTTGCCCGCGTAAACGATGCCCTTGGAGTTGAGCAGGATGATGTCTTTCACGCCCAGAGCCTGGAGCAGACGGGAGCAGGCGATGCCCGCAGCGCCGGCGCCGTTGACGACGACGGTTACGTCCTCCGGCTTCTTATTGACAATCTTGAGCGCGTTGATCGCGGCGGCGGCGGTGACAACCGCGGTGCCGTGCTGGTCGTCATGGAAAATGGGGATGTCGCAGATTTCCTTGAGCCTTCTCTCAATTTCAAAGCAGCGGGGCGCGGAAATGTCTTCGAGGTTGATGCCGCCGAAGCTGCCGGCGAGCAGGGATACGACCTTGACGATATCGTCAACGCTCTTGCTGCGCACGCACAGGGGGATGGCGTCTACATCGCCGAAGGTTTTAAACAGGACGCATTTGCCTTCCATAACCGGCATGCCGGCTTCGGGGCCGATGTCGCCCAGGCCCAGTACGGCGGTGCCGTCGGTGATAACGGCGACGAGATTGCCGCGGCCGGTGTATTCATAGGACAGATCCACATCCTTGCTGATCTCCAGGCAGGGAGCGGCTACGCCAGGCGTATATGCGATCGACAGATCTTCCGCCGTCGCAACAGAGGCCTTGCTTTCATATTTAATTTTGCCTTTCCATTCCTTGTGCTTGATAATGGCTTTTTCTCCGTAAGTCATTTTCGTTCCTCCTACTATATTGTAATCTGGATTGGTACGCTTAAGATTCGGCCGGGCCGTCGCTGATGCTGCGGCCGAGCAGGTCGTTGTGGCGCTTGATGCGCGCATGGCTCATCTCGAGGTGCTCGCGCATGTATTCGCTCGCCAGCACCGGATCCTTGGCCTTGATCGCCTCCAGCACCTTTTTGTGCCCCTGGATCGTCACTTCCCTCTCGGGCTCGGCCCGCAGGGAGACTTTCATGGTATAGTGCAGCAGGTCGGCGATCAGAGAGAGGATTTTCAGCATGGCGCTGTTATGCGTGGCGTTTGCGACGGCAAAGTGGAACGCAGTGTCGCCGTTGATGCCGGAAAGGCCCATTTTGACCTCCTGCTCCATCTGTGCAATCGACGCCTCGATATGTTCGATATCCTCCTGCGTCGCGCGCTGCGCAGCAAGCTTGACCATCTCCGGCTCAAGAATCTTCCGGGTCTCGATGATCTCATCCACGACGCTGTCGTCGGACGAGAAGTAGTTTGCGATAGGCGTCAGCGCGTTCTCGATCGTGTGCTCCTTGACAAAGGTGCCGCCGCCGATCTGGGACTCAACCAGCCCCATGATCTCAAGGCTGCGGAGGGCTTCACGGACTACGGTACGGCTTACGCCCAACTGGCTCGCAAGATCCCGTTCAGGCGGCAGCTTATGCCCCGGTTTGTAATCCCCACGCAAAATGGACTGGGAAATCTGATCGATTACTTCACTGGACAGCCTGGACTTTTTGACTGGTTGTAACATAACGATCTTCCTTTTAAATAATAGTTGTTTACGATAAAAATTATATCAACCACTAAATTGTATTTCAATATTCCATCGCGCGGTTTTTCTAAAACTTTTAATACCGGAAAATTGTAGATATTTATAAGATTCTCCGGTCCACCGTCGGACAGGCAAAAACCGCCCGGAACAAGCCGCTGAAAACACGGCAAAGGCAATGAAAACCGCTGTGCCGAAAAGTTTGACGCGCCGGTTTTGGATTCAGATAAACCACGCAGGAGGGCCACATTGCTGTCGAACAAAATTCCAACTTGCCGCGCCAATTCCCGAAAACTTGTGTTTTCCATCAATCCCCTAATGCAAAAAAAGCGGATTGTGCATATAATGTAATACATACATAAAATTATGCGGATTTCAAAGATGGGTGGCTGATTACATGCGGGCGGAACTTTTGACGAGCGACAAAGTGAAAATTACGTTTGAAAGCGACGATCTGGAGCTGTTGAACATCAACTATCGGGATATGGATTACCGCAACGAGAAGGTCCAGCGGATCTTCTGGCGAGCAATTTATTTCGCCCGGGACGAAACAGGATTTGATCCCACAGGCTTCAAGCTCCTGCTGGAGGCCTATCCGGGCAGAGACGGAGGGTTTATGCTTTATGTAACGAGACTATACAAAAAAGACCAGGCAGAGGAAGAGCCGTTTGCGGACGACGCGGCGGAAACATGCTCTTACATATACCGTTTCCATACGATCAACGACCTGCTGGACTGCTGCCATTTTTTTGACAGCCAGCAGATCTCGCTCAACGAAAGCGCGCTTTATAAATACAACGACGGCTACTATCTGCGTTTTTCCGTTACGCTTGAAATGAACGACGTAGGCGTTACGCGGCTACTCAAAAACCTGTCCGAATACGGGGAGAAACTCAGCGGCCGGTACCTGAACTCCGTGATGGAGGAGCATTTCCAGGTGGTTATCCCGCATGCTGCGCTGTCCAAGCTCCAGACGGTCGCCGGTTAGTTAGGCCCGCCTTCGCAGAAAACACACTGAAACAAGCCGTTCTTGCCAGGGCAAGAACGGCTTGTACTTTTTAAACCCGAAGCTGCGCGTTCGGCTGCATGGGCAGAATCCGTTCCCGGAAAGCCGCCAGATCGGCGCGGTTATACAAAACCGCCTTTTCATAGCCGGGCACGGCCCGGAACTGCTGCAGAAAATAGCGCGGCAGAACGGGAACGGCGCCCGCCATTTCCACAAGGTCCTCCTCCTTCAGCTCCGGGATCACCGTAGTGCGCAGTTCGAACGGAACGCCGGAGGCAAAAAGCAGAGACAGGCTCTCTTCCACGCCTGCGGCCTCTTTCCCGCATATCTCCAGATAACGGCGCAACGGCGCCTTATAGTCCATCGCCACATAGTCGAGCAATTTTGCGGACAGCAGCGTTTCCAGAACTCCGGGAGCGCTTCCGTTCGTATCCAGCTTGACGGCGTAGCCGAGCGATTTCATCCGCCGCGCCGCGTCTTCCAGATCCCATTGCAGGGTCGGCTCCCCCCCGCTGATCACAATGCCCTCCAGCTGGCCGGCGCGCTTGCGGAGAAAGGCCCAGACCTCGTTCTCATCCAGCAGGGCGTCTGTATACAGCAGGCTGCGGTTGTGGCAAAAGCCGCAGTCGTAATTGCAGCCGGCGGTAAACAGGATACAGGCGAGTTTCCCCGGGAAATCAATGGTGGTGAGCTTGGACAGCCCCGCGATCCTCATTTTGCTGCGCGGGCGGAAACGGCGGCGCACGCAGCCGGCGCGTCTTCCGGCTCGTCCGCCAGCGCGGCGCCGGAGGGCACGACGTATTTCACGCGCGTCCGGTACTCCTCGCGCTTGCCCTTGTGGAAGTTTTTGACCGGGCGCAGATAGCCCACGACGCGGCTCCAGACCTCCGTTTCTTTCCCGCAGACGGGGCATTCGAACTGCTCGCCGCTTATGTAGCCGTGCTCATTGCAGATGGAGAACGTGGGCGTCAGGGAAATATAGGGCAGCTTATACTGGTTGAATATCTTGCGGATCAGGCGCTTTGCCACCTCGGTGTCGGAAATGCTCTCGCCCAGGTAGAGGTGCAGCACCGTACCGCCGGTATACATGCTCTGCAGCTCATCCTGCAGGTCCATCGTCTCGAAAATATCGTCCGTGTAGCCGACCGGAAGCTGCGTTGAGTTGGTGTAGTAGCTTTCCCGTTCCCCTGCCGTGATGATATCGGGATACTTTTTCCGGTCGAGTTTTGCAAGTCGGTAGCTCGCCCCCTCCGCCGGCGTGGCTTCCAGGTTGTAGTAGTGGCCTGTTTCCTCCTGGATGTCGGTGATGAGCTTGCGCAGGTATTCCATTGTTTCGATGGCAAACTTCTGGCCTTTTGCCGTGGTCAGGTCGGAACCGTCCTGATAGAAGTTCAGGATCGCTTCGTTCATGCCGATAATCCCGATGGTGTTGAAGTGGTTGTACCAGTACTGCCCGGTACGCGCCTTTACATCGCGCAGATAGTGGGCGGAAAAGGGATACAGCCCCCGCTCGGTCTGGTCCTCTATGATCTTGCGCTTGATCTCCAGGCTGTTTTTCGCGGTCTGTACCATGCGCCACAGCCGCGCGTTGAACTCCTGCTGCGATTTGGATATGTAGGCGATGCGCGGCAGGTTGATCGTGACCACCCCGATGGAGCCGGTCATGGGATTGGAGCCGAACAGGCCGCCGCCGCGTTTGCGGAGTTCCTTGGTGTCCAGCCGGAGCCGGCAGCACATGGACAGCGCGTCCTCGGGGCTCAGGTCGGAATTGATATAGTTGGAGAAATACGGGATGCCGTATTTACAGGTGATTTCCATAAAGCTGTTGACAACGGGGCTGTCCCAGTCGAAGTCCTTCGTGACATTGATCGTCGGGATGGGGAAAGTAAATACCCGGCCTTTCGCATCGCCCTCCAGCATGACTTCGCAGAAAGCCTGGTTGAACATATCCATTTCCGCCTGGAACGCGCCGTAGGTCTTGTCCATAATCCGGCCGCCGACAATGGCGTGTTCGTGCTTGAGGGTTTCCGGCACGACGATGTCGAACGTCAGGTTGGAAAAGGGGCACTGGAATCCGACGCGCGTCGGCACGTTAATGTTGAAGATAAACTCCTGCAGCGCCTGCTTGACCTCTTCCCTGCTCATGTTGTCATAATAAATAAAGGGGGCGCAGTAGGTATCGATCGACGACCAGGCCTGCGCGCCTGCAGTTTCGCCCTGCGTGGTGAACGTGGAGTTCACAATCTGCCCCAGAAAGGAACGCAGGTGCTTGGGCGCGGAGGACTCCACCTTGCCCTCTACGCCGCCAAAACCGTCCATCAGCAGCTGCTTGAGGTCCCAGCCCGCGCAATAGGGGCCGAAAAAGCCCAGGTCGTGCAGGTGGATATCCCCGTCCATATGGGCCTGGCGCACCTCTTCGGGATAAATCTCATGCAGCCAGTACTGTTTGGTGAACGTCTCGCGCACATAGTTGTTCATACCGTTGATGGATTTCTGCGTGTTGGCGTTTTCCTGAATCTGCCAGTCCTTATCGTCCAGGTAATCGGAAAACATATCGATCGTCGCGCCGATCAGCGCGTTGGACTCCCGGGCCGCGCGGCGCTTTTCACGGTACAGGATAAACGCCTTGGCAGTGCGGGCGTGCCCGCTTTTGATGAGGACTTTTTCCACAATATCCTGTATTTCCTCCACATCCGCAATATCGCCCGCAATATTGCTGTTTGCGGTCTCGACGACAAGGTCGCTGAGTTTCTGCGCGAGCATGAAATCGTCGCCGCCGACGGCCGTGGCCGCCTTGAAAATAGCCCAGGTGATCTTTTCGCTCTGGAACAGTACAATCTCGTTGTTTCGTTTTCTGATCTTTGTTATCATTGTCCTGCCCTCATTTCAGTCGTTATCCCGCATCGCATGATAGTCATTATATTGTGTTGCGCACCACCATTATTGTTTATATATAGTATAAGCCACCATGTTCCCCCCTGTCAAGCGCTCACAGTTTTTTCTACGATCTCACCAATTTTTCCGTCTGTGCGCGCCGTAATTTTAGGCCGTGCTCGCCCGTTAAACCGCAGAGGGGAAAAAAGTCAAAAAAATCGCGGGGGGCTACCGTCTTTTACGGTACCCTCCCGCACAATCAAAGCGCAATTACCGGAATTCCAAGCGCCCGGCCGCCGGATGCGATCTCCGCGCCGCTCCAAAACCTGCTGCACAAGACGGCTGCGAACATAGGCGCGCAGAGATCGGAAGAGCAC
>CAJLRT010000022.1 GCA_905209135.1 uncultured Eubacteriales bacterium | reverse complement strand
GGTTGCCTACGTTTGCAGGGGGTACCCTCACGTATAGGGGTTATCGACGCTTGCGGGGGTTACATGCATAACGTCGGGAGCAGGCCCGCCGTCAGCGCACACAATCGGATTAGAGACCCTTTTCGACCCGGTCCATGACAAATTTGCTTTCCGTTACCAGCAGGACGGGCTTGGAAAAATCGAGGGTAAACAGGCCGATGAAAGACTTTGCGTCCACCATAATGGAATTGTCCAGAGAATGGAAATAGACGTCCTCCTTGACCGACGTGGCCAAACGCTGGATCGCCTGCAGTTCGCTGATGCTGTTAATTATAATTTCTTTTACCATAGTGCAGCTCCTTTTCTCCAAATTACAGTACACAAATCCCTGTATACATTTTACAATTTACCGGCGTGTTTGTCAAGCAAAAGCTCTGCCAAATTATGGCTCGTTTTGCGTGCCGAAATCGGGAAAAAGGCCGACAAATTCAAACGACCGGCAGTCCACCAGTCCACGGTTCGTCAGCCGCAGCTCCGGCAGGCAGGCAAGAGAGAGCAGGGCCATGGTCATGAACGGGGATTCCACTTCGCAGCCTATCTCCCGCCAACAGGCGGCCAGATGGTCGAGCTGTTCCGCCGTCTCCGAAACGCTCTGCGGACTGATCAGGCCGGCTATGGGCAGCGCCACGCGGCCGATCACGCGGCCGCCGCGCACGACGGCCATCCCGCCGCCGCAGCCGGCCAGCGCCTGGGCCGCGACCGCCATATCCCCGTCGTCCACACCGACGACGAGCAGATTGTGCGCGTCGTGCGCGACGGTGGAGGCCATGGCGCCCGACCGGACGCCGAACCCCTTTACAAAGCCCAGCCCCACCGTGCCGGTGGCCCTGTGGCGTTCAAATACGGCCGCCTTGGCGATATCCGCGCCGGTATCCGCCTGCACGCAGCCGCCATAGACGGGCAGCTTCACGATCCGCTCCGCGGTACCGGCCTGAAGCGGCTGTATTTCAATGGCGCGCACGCGGACGGACGGCGCGGCGGCCGGCGCGGGGATACGGAACGCGTCTTTGGTGATCTCCCGTCCGACGCGGACGGAGCGAAGCGCTTCGGCCGGATACGCATACGGCGGCAGGTCGGGTACGTACCGGCCGTCCGAAGCGGCCGTCTCCCCGTCGATCCAGGTGCGCAGGACACGGAACGAACGCAGATCCTCCAGCAGAACCATGTCGGCGCACTTGCCGGGCGCAATGGAACCCAGTTCATGGTCGAGCCGGAAGCACTGGGCGCAGTTGAGCGTCGCCATCTGGATGGCGACGACCGGGTCCAGCCCCGCTTCCACCGCCAGGCGCAGGATGTGGTCCATATGTCCCTTGCGCGCGAGCGTGCCGGGGTGCAGATCGTCCGACACGAGTACGGCATAGCGCGGATCGACTTTGCCCCCGGTCACGGCCCGGACCGTCTCTTTCAGGTCCTGCCAGGCGGAACCCTGGCGAAGCATGGCGTACATGCCGAGCCGCATTTTCGCGAGCGCATCCTGACTGCGCGTGGACTCATGGCAGCAGCGCACGCCGGAGGCGGTATACGCGTTCAGCTCCCGCGGCGCGTCCCTTAGCGGGAAATGGCCCGTCGGCGTTTTGCCGGCGCGCAGGGTTGCGGCCAGCTCCGCGTGCATGCGGGCGTCGCCCTGAATGACGCCGGGATAGTTCATCATTTCGCCCAGCCCGACTACGGCGTCCCAGTCCATGGTGCGGCGGACGTCCTCCGGCCCGATTTCCGCGCCGGAGTCCTCGAAACCGGGCACGGCGGGCACGCAGGCCGGCGTTGTTACGAGCACTTTCAGCGGCGTGCGCGCCGCGTCCTCCACAACGGCCTGCACGCCCGCAAGGCCCATGACGTTGCAGATCTCATGCGGGTCGGCGAACACGGCCGTCGTCCCGTGCGGCACGGCGGCGCGGGCGTACTCCCCCGCCGTGACCATGGCCGACTCCAGGTGCATGTGCCCGTCCATGAAGCCGGGCGCGAGGTATTTCCCGCCCGCGTCCACCACTTCGGTATCCGGGCCGATACAGTGCGCCGCGTCGCCCACAAGCGCGATCCGGCCTGCGGCGACCGCCACGCCGGTATGCGGCAGGATCTCGCCCGTACAGACGTTGACCAGCCGCGCGTCCGTAATCACAAGTTCCGCCGCCTGCTCGCCGGCCGCGACGGCCGCGAGCTGTTTCGTACACTCCCACAGCGGGGTTTTCCCAAATCCCTGCGCCATTGCCATACCGCCTTTCCGTATTTCCCCCGGCGGCATACGCCGCACATGGGGTATTTTCTGCTATTATAACACAAAACCGGACGCTTGCAAGCATCCGGTTTCAAAATATTTTCGCTTCCACGCATTCCTGCGGCGTTTTGTCCTGCCGCAGGCCCTTGAATACGGGCTGGCGCATCCCGCCGCCGGCGGTCCGTTCCATGAACTGAACGACGCACACAAGCTCCGGCCGGAGCCAGACGGCGTTCCCGTTCCCCTCCGGCACGGCGGCAAAGGGACAGTCCGCCGCCGGCTGGGCTTGGATGCGCGCATAGTCCGGGCCGGACACGCCCATGGTGACGTGACCTTTATACACAAGCGTTCCGTCCCGGTACTGGCCCAGCGCGAGGCTTGCGACGCCGCCCGCCTTGCGCAAACGGCCGCAGACGACGAAGTCGTCGTCCTGCATATTCTTGATTTTCACCCAGTCTTTCGTGCGCCGGCCCGGACGGTACAGGCTGTCCCTGCGTTTGGCGACGACGCCCTCCAGCCCCTGCGCCGCGGCCTGTTCAAACAGGCGCACGCCCGCGCCGTCCACATGCCGGGACAGGGCGAGCAGCGCCGTTTCCCGGCGCACGGTTTCAAACAGGAGCGCCTTGCGTTCCATAAGCGGTACGGCGAACAGCTCCCGGCCGTCCAGGTACAATATGTCGTACGCGACGAAGCTTGCGGGGTGTTTCTCCGCGGCGAGTTCTATTTTAAAGGCGTTGGAGAGCAGGCTGCGGCGCTGGACTTCGGCAAAGTTCGGCCGGCCGCTGACCGCGACGATCAGCTCGCCGTCGAGAATGCACCTGCCGCGGGTCTGCGCCGCTATGCCCGCAAGCTCCGGGAACCGGGGCAGCAGGCGGTCGTTGCGCTTGTTGCGCAGCTCGCAGTTCCCCTGCTCCAGATAGGCGAGGCAGCGCTCGCCGTCCAGCTTCAGCTCAAAAATGAAATCCCCGCTGTCAAACGCGCCGGCGCTCAAGCCGATGAGCATGGGGGCGACGGACTTTTTTTCAAAGGCGTCCATCAGCCGGTCCTGCGCGCCTTGTCCGCCTCCTTCACGCTCTGCTGGAGCGCGGACATCAGGTCGATGATATTGCCGGGCTTCTCCTCTGCGGTCGCGACGATTTCGCGGCCCGCGATCTTGTCCTGAATGAGCGCGCGCAGGCGGGCCTGGTACTCGTCGTGGTACAGCTCCGGCTGGAACGGCCTGTCCAGCGCGCCGATGAGCTGTTTTGCAACGGCGAGCTCCGCATCCGACACCTCGGCGCCGACATACTCCCTGGGCAGGACCTTGATTTCGTCCTTATAGTACATTTTTTCGATCAGCAGGCCCGTATCGGTGGGCATGATGGCGAGCAGGGTCTCGGATACGCCCATCACCGTCTTGGCGACGGCGACCTTGTTCTCCTCCCGCATGGCCCGCCACAGCAGCGCGAACGCCTTTTCGCCGCCGGCTTCAGGCACGACGTGGTAGGACTTTTCATAGTAGACCGGGTCGATGGAAGAAAGGTCGGTAAAATGGATAATCTGCAGGGAACGGTCCTTTTCCGTCTTGATCCGTTCAAACTCCTCGTCGGTTACGACGACATACTGATCCTTTTCATAGGCAAACCCCTTGACGATTTCGTCCTCTGCGGCCTCTTTGCCGCAGCCGGAGCAGACCTTTTTGTAGCGAACGCGCGAATGGTCGCTCTTGCAGAGCTGGTTGAACCGGACGTCGTTGTCCTGCGTCGCCGTGTGCAGGGCGACGGGGATGTGGACGAGCCCGAACGAGATCGCGCCCTTATGCGATACCGCCATTTTGAATACACCTCTCTTTTATGAGGTAGTATTCCCGCGCGCCCGCGCGTTATACGGGACGGCGGCGGCGTTCAGTCCTCCATGACGCTGTGCAGGCCGGCCACGCTCTCGACCGGCAGAGAAAACACGGCGGTGCGGTATTTTGACTGCGTGCCGGTGCGCTGCATAATGGCTTTCATAATCGCGTCCTTGTCGCGCTTTTTCGCAACAATATAGACGATGTCCTTTTCGTCCGCGATGGAGATGCCGAAAAACTTGGTCACATAGTCGCATCCGGTGCCCTTGGCGTGAATGACCGTGCCGCCGCCTGCGCCCACGCTGCGCGCCGCGTCCATCACCACGTCGGCATTGCCGCGCTCCGTAATCGCCATGACCAGAGAATACGGCAGTTCGTTCTTATTCATCGTCTGCTCCTCCTGCATCATTTTCCCCTCCAACAGATACTTCATGCCAGCGCTTCCGCCGACGCTTTCGAGCGGAATGGTGAGCGCTATGCCGTTGCCGGGCATGTCGATGCCCATTTCCGAGACCATTTTCTGGATCAGCCGCCTGGCCAGCGCGCCGGGGACGACTGTCTGGACGATGGCCTTTTCGGACTTCTCAATGCCCAGGTAGTCGAGCGCTTTCTGCTGCGCCGTGCCGCTGCACAGCGAGCCGAACAGGATGTGCACGCCGTTTTTCTGGAACAGTTCTATATACGCGTCTTCAAACTCGCGCTTGATAATCGTAATTAAAAGTTTCGTAATTCTCACCCTCTCCAATCACAGCTCGATAATCTCTTCCGTTTCCGGCTGCTCCGGCTGCACTTCTACGGCCTGCGCCGGCTGCTCCAGGCGTTTGCTCTTGAAGCGGAAATACAGGCCCAGCACCTGGATGGTAATCAGCGGCGTCATGGCGACCATGGCGACGACGCCGAACGCATCCGTAATCACATTGCCGCCGACCGCGGTACACGCGCCCATGGCAAGCGGCAGCAGAAACGTCGCCGTCATCGGCCCGGAGGCGACGCCGCCCGAGTCGAAGGCGATGGCGGTGAACACCGGCGGCACGAAGAAGCTCAGCACCGCCGCCAGCAGGTAGCCGGGCACGAGCAGGTACAGGATCGGCAGTCCGGTCAGGATACGCAGCATGGCCAGGCCCACCGACACTGCAACGCCGATGGCGAGGCTCTGGCGCATGGCCCGTTTGGGGATCACGCCCGAGGTCAGCTCATAGACCTGCTTGTTCAAAACGTGCACGGCGGGTTCCGCGGCGACAATGAAATAGCCCATGACCATGCCGATGGGGATGATGACCCAGCGGTAGTCCAGCCGCCCGAGCGCTTCGCCCAGATAGTTGCCCAACGGCATAAAGCCGACGTTTGCCCCGGTCAAGAACAGGACGAGGCCCGCATACGTATAGAGCAGGCCCATGCAGACACGGATTACCTGCGCTTTGTGCATTTTCCGGCGCACTGTCTGAAACACCGCGAAAAACAGAGCGATGGGCAGCAGCGAGAGGCCGACTTCCTTCATGTAAGTGGGAAAGGCGTTTTGAAAAAGCTGCCACATCTGCCGGGAGTTCTCCGTGTCCGGGACTGTGACGGGCGTATATGCGCCGCCGCCGGTCTGGTAGATCATGCCCAGGACCATGACCGCGAGGATCGGGCCCACTGAGCACAGCGCGACAAGGCCGAAGCTGTCCGCATCGCTGTTTTCATCGCTTCGCGTGGCGGCGATGCCCATGCCGAACGCCATGATAAAGGGTACGGTCATGGGGCCGGTGGTAACGCCGCCCGCGTCAAACGCCACGGGCAGAAAATCGCCCGGCACAAAGAAGGAGATGATAAACACCACTGCATACAGGCCGATCAGCAGATAGGAGAGCTTTACACGGAACAGGATGCGCAGCATGGCGACGACCAGAAACGCGCCCACGCCGACGGATACCGCACCGACGATCACAGCGTTGCTGATGGACGGGACCTGCTCCGCCAGCACCTGCAGATCGGGCTCGGACATGGTGATCATGCTGCCCACAAGAAAGCACATGAGCAGGATCAGCCAAAAGCGCTTGGACCGCGTCGTCTCCGAGCCCACATACTGGCCGATCGGCATCATGGCCAGGTCGGCGCCGAGCGTGAACAGGCCCATGCCGGCAATCAGCAGCAGCGTACCGATCACATAGGCCGCCAGCACGCCGTTCGGGACCGGCACTATGGTGAAGCACAGGACGAACACGATGCCCGCGATCGGCAAAACCGACGCAAGCGCCTCGCGCCACTGCTCCAGGAGAATTGTTCTTTTCCTTTTCATGCATACCTCCCCGTCTGTCTACAATATGTCCGATATAAGAAAAAGGCAAACACCGCCGTATCCGACCCATGTGTTTGTCTTTCGAATTCACAGGCTGCGCGCACCGCAGCGCTTATACTAATATACTAAAGGAAAAACGATGAAAAGTCAAGTCCCGGCCTGCGGCGGCAAGTTCTGCGCGGGGTATGCGGACCGGGCCGGACGCTCGCACAGGGGGATGCAAGCGACGCGGCAAAGGCCGGCGGACGCAACAAAACCGGCCCCGAAACGGGGCCGGTTTTTCTTCTAAACAATCAGCGCGTTTTCTGCCTGCCGGCAACAAGCGCCGCGCCGGTCAGGGCCGCGCCCGCGAGCAGCGTCAGAATACTCCAAAGCGCAAAGCTGCGGTAGTCGCCCGTATCCGGATTGTCCGAATTGCCGGGATCGACGACGGGGTCCTCCGGCTTATACTCCGGATCGGCCGCGCCGCATACGGTGCATTTTCCGTCTTCATACTTGTGCGCTCCGGTCGCCGGAATCACAACGGTTTTCTGGCTGCCGTAATTTGTTCCGTCCAGCTCCGCGCTCGCCGTATAGACCGTCGACCCGTCTTTGCCGCAGGTGGCGGCGGTCGTCTGTTCCGTGACCGCGGCGGTCACGGTGACGGTGTGGCTGGGGTCGTTCTCGCAGACAAAGGTGGCCGTGGCCTCAGAGTAATCCTCGGCCCAGGTCCATTCGGGGCTGTTCCACACATGCTTGCACAGCACGGCGGAGGTCAGAGGCTCGTCCGCAGAGCCGCCGGCCGGGATAAAGTAGGACTGGCTTTTCGCGCCGGTCGCATCGGTATAGACTTCCGCGCCGAACAGATCATAGCCCTCACCGAGGGTAATGGCGACGCTCTTGTCCGCATTGACGCCGAGGAACGGTTTGCCGCCCTGCGTATTGACCGCCGTAACGGGAGCCGCCAGGAAAATGCCGCCGTCGTTCGCATTGCGGATCGCAGCGTCGTCGCCATTGGCAGTTGCCGTGACGCTGGTGCCGGCGCCGGTAATCGACACAGGGCCGTCGCGGCCGATGATTACGCTGCCGATCTCGGAAGTCGCATCTATTGTGCCGCCGGTAATGACCACGCCGTTCCAGCCGAGCAGGGC
Source organism: uncultured Eubacteriales bacterium (assembly GCA_905209135.1). Lineage (GTDB taxonomy): Bacteria > Bacillota > Clostridia > Oscillospirales > UMGS1783 > UMGS1783. Next base: position 3,284 of record CAJLRT010000022.1, on the reverse strand, counting down.
CGTATCCGTAGAGGCCATCCGCACCTGTCCGCCCTCTATATAGAGAATACCGCCCGCCTCGATGCCAAAGGCGTCGTCCGAATCAATTTCAGTCTTCTCTCCGCGAATGACTATATCCCCTTCGCTGTACAGGCCAAAGCCGCCCCACTCGGAGTCTTTGTCCGCAGTCAAATCCAGCACGCTGTTTTCCACAACCAGGCCGCCTGTGCCGCAAAAAACTACAGCCTCGCCGTAATAGCTTGTAAGTGTCACATTACTGTCTTTCAGGGTAATGGACGAAGGGATTTCGGCATTCGCGCCCTCGTCATAAGTCTGCGCAAACAGGCCGATGCTGTCGGCGTACACGGTCAGGTCCGCCGAATCCACAACGATATTTCCCTTCTCCGAAAACGCGCCGTGCCATTCGGAAACAAGCTCCGCAACAAGGCCGCCGTTTAAGGTAATGTCCTTTGTCGCGACGAGACTGGGAAACGCGCCGCTATCTCCTTCAATGGCGTCCGCCGTCAGCGTTCCGGGACCGGAAATGGTGAGACTGCCGCCGTAGACGTATACGTTATTCCCGTTCTCAGTGTACAGGGAAAGCTCCGCACCCTGCTCTATCTGAATCGTCAGCGCGGCCGCCGTACTGTACAGCGCCGTGCCGCTCGTTCTGGCGGCTTCGCTGCCGATAGACACATTTCCCTTTACAACTACGGTGAAAGTATCGTCCGTCAAAACTTGAACGAATTTGGACGCCTGGATGTTTTCCAGCGTCAGCGTCCCCGCTTCTTTATTCAGCGTAGCCGTACCGTCGCCCACGCTGTTTTCCCCGTCCGTCAGCAGCGTATTGTCCACCCAGACGTTCGTCGTCCCCGCCGCCAGAGCTGTTATGGGCGCAAGCGTTAAAAACATAACGGCTGCCAGCAGTAAGGACAAAAATGTTTTCCTTTTCATTTTTTTGCCTCCTCAGTTTGTAAAGTCCTACCATTTCAAACATTGATATTCAGTCAAAAAAATGCGTTCGCATCAGAAAATACTTGAATTAAAAAGCGACTTTTGCTATAATATGTCCACGGTATAATGTGTTTGAAAAGGTAGACAAATGCAAACGAACGACTCTTTACAGAAACAACGTCGCTGCGTGTTTATCCTGCAGTAATCGGCCAAATATCGGCGCGACAGCGCAGAGGAAATAAGGGAAATATGGAAAAACCGGAGAAAGCATACCGCTTTCTCCGGTTTGTTTGCATTTGCTTCGCAGGCGTACAGGTGTGAACAGGGCTGTTCCGGATTTACCTGCCGGCTTTTCTCCGTTTCTTTCCGGAAACGGTTCCGACAAGTGCGCCGCCCGATATGAATAGTCCGGCAGACCATAGCAGCAGATTATTGCTGTCGCCCGTCTGCGGGGATTTTACATCTTCGACCGGTTTCCTGGCAAACTCCGCTTGAATCGTTACCTTGCCCTCCGGCTGGGTAAAGGTATAGGTTCCGTCGCCGTTGTCTTTGACTTCTAGCGCCTTTCCATTTTCATCGGTAACGGTGATTTTCTCCACTGCATAGCCGTCCTCCGGCTTCGGGGTGATTGTCACCTTGTCGCCCGGATTCGGGTTCGGATTGTCGATTTCCGTATCGCCGCCGTCCGTATCCTGGATTACAGGCGGGTATTCCGGTTCGGCCAACGCCGGGATTTCCACAGACGCTTTTGCATAGCCGCAGACCGTGCATTCCTCGTGCCTTAAGCCCGGAACGCCGATTTTGGCTTCTGCATCGACTTTCCATACAAAGGTATGGGCCGATTCTTCGGACTTTACGCCGCAGGAGCAGTAACACCAATGGCAGGCGTCATTGGCGCTCCATGCGCTCTCGTTCCAGCTATGATCGTGGATTGTTCCCCTAAACCCGCTCACCGTGCCGGTTCCGCCTGAGACTGCCAGCCTCATCAAAACCGGATTACTGCAAAAATCGGTATAGAGGTCTCCGTTGGCTTCTTCCGAGAAGATTTGAAGCGTATAGGTTCCGTCTGCGACTCCTGCAAGAGGAATGGAGATCGTGCCGCCTGCGCGGTTGGAACTGTCCGCCAGCTTGCCGTAGTATTTCACGGCCCCGTCGCTGTCTGTGAGAATGCAGGAAACAAACTGATTGTCTCCTGTGGTTGCGTCGGAATAGCTGAAAGATAGCGTTTCGCCCGTCTGCGTGCTCTGTGCGGTTGTCGCAATGAGCGTAAGATGCTGGCTGCTGGCTTCCATCGTAAATTTTACCGTTCCGGCCGGCGCGGAAACGCCTGTGAGATTGCTCCCTGCGGCCGCAGATGATTTGCCGCCTTCGGCGGCTGCCGACACGAAGAGCACAGTGGACAGATTCATACTGAAAGCGGGGCGAACTGCGTATTCTTCAGCGGTCACACTGCCGTTGTACAGAACGCCTGCAGCGGAACACAGACCGCAGCTGTAGCCCAGTTCAAAGGCGGGGCACGGAGAGCGCAACCGCCAGAAATCACCGTAGCTTCGCACGGCGTCATCATTGATTGTGTCCCACTCTGCTTCCGACAGCGCCCAAAACTTCTGATCCGCTATGCCCGGGCCGGCGATCCCATCTGCGCTGGGGCTCAGATACGTTCCGCCGCCGGTCAGACTCCTTGCGCGGATGACAGCCTGTTCCTTTTGCGAAATCCCATCCGCCAGGGACACCATTGCCTGCTGCAGAGTGCTCCCCGCATACTCGTTCGGCGTTGTCCACGCCTCCATATCTGCCGGGTTGTTGGCATAATACCAGGTATCCTCGTCATACCGGCTCGAACCTTCAAAGCTGTAATATTTTCCCGTGCGGAATGCGGAATCCCCAAAATCATCGTCTGCCCCAAGCAGAGTGATATGGCCGGGCCGCGGCTCAACGCCGACTGTCCCGTCCCCGATAACCCACCATTCGTGCCCCGCAAAGGCTATCTTGCTGCTGTTGACCGTTAAATCCACAGGATTTCTTAACCTTAGAACTAAATGCAGGGTGCTGTCCTTTTGAATGCTGTAATCCTGCAAGGTGTTGCCATCTTCCAGTTGCTTGCCGGCGAAGATAAGCCGCTGCTCGTACGGCGGAATACCTTCCTTATCCTGAATTTTGTTTTTTACATCTTCTATGCGGTCTGTGGGCTCTACCTCCAAGGTGATATGCTTGCCCGTCAAGGTCTTGACAAAAATCTGCATGGCAAAAACCGGCGTTGACATTGCTATACACATGGCAAAAGCCAAAACCACCGCAAGAAAACTGCGCATTGTTTTAGATCGGAAGAGCACACGTCTGAACTCCAGTCA